>JACDGO010000273.1 GCA_013821585.1 Sphingomonadaceae bacterium | reverse complement strand
CACGAAGTTGGTGACGAACAACGCAAGCGAACCGCCGAACACCGCCATGTTCCACGTCGCAAGTCCATAACCAACGACTGCCAAAGGCGGCATCAGCGCGGTCGCAATGGCGACGCCGACGATCGTCTCGCCACGCCCACGAACGATCGCGAACGTCCCGGCCATCGCCGAGAACAACGCGACGAGCAGGTCGAACAGATTGGGCCGGGTCCGCGACAGAATTTCGCCGGTCGTGGCCTTGAGCGGTGACACCATCACGATCGCCACAGTCAAAAGGATCGCCAACACGACGCCCAAGCCGAGCGCGGCCAGCGCTCGTCGAAGCTCCTTGAAATCAAACAAGGCGAGCGCAAAGCCGAGGCCGAGGATCGGACGCATCAACGGCGAGATCAGCATCGCGCCGATGACGACCGCCGGCGATGACAGGAGCAGTCCCAGAATCGCAATCCCGGCCGACATCAACGTCATGAATGCGTAACGTGCCGACCAACCGCTTTCTGAAAAGATACGATCAAAAACCGCCTGATGATCGACGGTACCGACGACTTTCAGGCGCCACCAGCGGTACAGCGCGAAATGATCCCATCGGTCGGATTCAAACGGTTGGTAGGTGACGCGAGAGGCCAACGGCCCTGCCTCACCTGTCTCGATGCCGCCCGCCTGCATATGAGCGACCATATGCGACGCTGCGGATTAGGAAAGCGGGTTATGTATCGGACCGTACGCTCCTCGCTCAAGTGACCACAGTCAGATCGTGGCGCAAAGCCGCCACGATTTACGCCTCGGCACATCTGCGAAACCAAGAGCATCCATCAATAACGAGGCGATAAGCGCCAAACGCGGCGAGCTAGTCGCTCGAAGAGCGATGAGCCGCGGCGCGCTTTATCTGATGCTGCGCAACAGAATATATGTCGGCGACATCTCCCACCAAGGAAAAGCCCACAAAGGCGAGCATGACGGCATCTTCGATGCGAAGCTATTCGAGCGCGTCCGGGCGATGCTGATCCTCAACAAGGCGGGGCACCAGTCTGGCGCGAACGCGGCGCACCCGAGCCTGCTCGCTGGTATCGTGTGGGACAGCCACGGGAGGCGGATGTCGCCAAGCCACACGAACAAGGGCGCGGCGCGGCGCAATCGCTATATGTGTCGCGCACCGACGGGCCAGCCAAGGATAAGCCCGTGTGGGGTGTGCCCGCAGGCGATATCGAAAGTGTCGTCATCGGGCGGCTGCGGAGCTTACTGTTGGACGATGGTGAGCTACTGGACGCGATTGGCGCGAACGCTCTTGATGCGGTCGCCCTCGACGCGGCGCTGGTCGAAGCGAAGCAGACGGCGGAGCTGCTCGGATCGGCGTTGCCGCACGAACTGCGCGTCATCGTACAGCGGCTGGTTAAACGCGTCGAGGTGCAGGACGCGTGCGTTATGCTGCAGATATAGCGCGCAGCATTTTGGGATGATGGCGAGGGCAGTGGCGCCTGCGCCGACGGGCGGTACGACCTCGTCGAGTTATCGGTGCCGGCCCGGGTCGCGCGTGTCGGCAAGGAGGTGCGGCTGGTTATCGCGCCGGGCGGCACTCGCAACGGACCTCGGCGCGACCCCGGGCTCATCAAGCTCATTATAAAAGCGCACGCCGCGCGCGCCGCGCTCATGTCCGCATCCAATCTGGCTGTCGAGGAGATCGCGACACGCGAGGGGCACGGACGGGACTATCTTGGCGTACTGCTGCGTCTAAGCTGGCTATCCCCCGACATCACCAGCGCTATCCTCGATGGGCACCAGCCGGCCGAAATGACGCGTCAGGCGCTGGCGCGAAAGGCCGGAGTGCCTTTGGGATGGGTGGGACAGCGCGCGATCTTCTTTCGAGTACCTCGGATCGAACGATAAGCATAACCAGGCGAGCAGCGCCTCATGCAAGGGTACCTTGTTTGTGCTGCCCGGCGGTCCGCCGTTGCAGATGCTCCCACAATCCGCGCGCCGAGAGAATGACGGAGAAGAGCGCGGTGACGCTGAGCGCGAGGAGTGTCCAGATAAAGAAGAAGGCTCCGGAGGACCTGGCGATCGCGCCGCCGACTCCCGCCCCCTTCATGTGGATGATAGGGACGACCAACCCAAGGAGCGACCCGAGGATGATGATGACGTACCCCGATCGCCTTTCGGCCAGCACCAGCGTTCCGTACAGCCAAACGACCAGGATGGGCACCGCAGTGAGGTCGGAAAGCGTTCCTGGTTCCATCCCGCGGACGATGTCGTCCGTCAGGTGAAACGTCAGGAAGAGGATCGAGAGCAGAGACGCGATGGTTAACATAACGCTGTGTTTCATTGGATATTCTCGATGTTAGATTGGAGCGCCCTGATCTTGCATTGCGCGGCAGGCTGGCGCGGCCACTATTCCACCGCCTTCAGGATGGTCTCGACGGAGGCCATGCCGGTGCGCACTTCCGTCAAGTTGGTCTCCATGGCGGCCAGGCTGGTCGCGATCTGCGACTGAGCCGCCAAGGCGCTTTCCGCGAGCTGGCGATAGGCGTCGTCGTTGGCCAGCCGTGCCTTCGCCTGCTGGACGGCCGCGTAGTAGCGCATTGCGAAGACGATCAGGATCGTCGCCAACGGCAGCACCAGGGTCAATAGGTAGAAGATTGCGGTCATTGGGATCCTCCTAGGTCGCGGGCTTGGCGGTGAGTGTCTTGGCCGCGTCGGCTACGGTCGCCGGCGTGAGGTGAAAGGCGAATTTGGTGATTTCGAAATAGTTCAGCGCCTTGCCGTCCTCGGACAGCTCCAGCTTGCTGGTCACCAGACCGGCGTCCTCCAGCTTCTGCAAATGCAGATGCAGCAGGGGCCGGCTGATGCCGATCTCGCGCGCCAGTTGGCTGACATAGTTGCGACCGCCGACGGCAAGCGCCGCGACGACCCGCATACGGTGCGGATTGGCCAAGGCGGCCAGCGTCGCCAGGAACTGGTCGCCTTCCGTCGTGGTGCCGATTTTCTCTTTCACATGTCAGGAATGCCTGACGCATGTCAGAAAAGCAATTGATTATTTTACGGCGGCGCGAGCGCCGCCGCCCGCTCCCTCATATCTGTCAACGAGGCATTACGAGTACTGGGCCCGGCGACGCCTTGGCGTACCTCGAGCGTTTCGGCGACGCAAAAGACTATGGTGATCCGGCGGAGCTATCCGAATCAAGTGCGACCGCCGCGGCGATAGAATTCGAGTAGCCGTCAAAAAAATCCGGCTTCCCCAATCCACTGCAACGCCTGCGGTGGAATCCACCTGATCCGCGTAATGCGTGGCTTCTTGCGCGTGACGCGGCGTACAAAGCACATGAATTAGGAGTTGGCCCGGTAAATACGCGGGTAAAGCGGGTAAACATCGCTGAGACCGGTTCGGTTCAGACTGCGTCGCGCACCATCGCGGCGCCCGCGCTTCCACCCCGACTCTTGACGCGGACTCGCCCTTAGGCGATTCTTCGGTCGAGCGAGCGCTATGCGAGCGCCGGGGGATTGGGTCGATGGCAAGCCGCGCGGTAAGCGCTCGGGCGCCGGCGTGGCGCGAAACCGTCAGGCGCGGCGCGCTGCGCAGCGGCGCGATCGTCGGCGCGATCGCATTGCTGGCGGCGACATTGATCGTCGCGCTCGCGCTGGTCAGCTACCACCCCTCCGACCCTTCGATGAATACGGCCGCGGGCGGCCCCGCCGCCAACTGGATCGGCCCGGCGGGCGCGTGGGCGTCAGACCTGCTGCTGTGGACATTTGGGCCGCCGATCGCGCTGCTGGTGCCGATCGCGCTGCTCACCGCGATCCGGCTGTGGCGCGACGTACCGGTATCGGGATGGCGCCGCCGCACGATTCTGGGCACCCACGGCATCGCCCTGATCGGGGTCGCGCTCTGCCTGTTCAAGGGCGACGCCGTCGCGGGGCTTCCCGCCGGGTTGGGCGGCGCGGTCGGGCTCGCAGGGGCGCACGGCCTGCGCGCGCTCGCCGGCCTCGCGCCGAACGAGCAACTTCAGACCCTGATCGCGGGCGTCGCGATGATCGCGCTCGCGATCCTCGGCATCGTCGTTTGGGCGAAGAGCCTCGACCTCGACGAGGCCGAGCGCGCGTTCCTGTTTCGCAGGCGCGAATCCGGCGATGCGCCGCCTGCCCGCGCAC
>JACDGO010000272.1 GCA_013821585.1 Sphingomonadaceae bacterium | reverse complement strand
TATGCCAACACGCTCCACGTAGCGCATGTGACCGGGCTCGGCCTTTCCGAACCCGGACATTGAAAAAGGCCGACATCTTCGAATTCTACCGCCGTCTCGCCGAGGCGAACCCGTCGCCCGAAACCGAGCTCGAATCGGGCGATATCTACCAGTTGCTCGTCGCCGTCGTGCTCTCCGCGCAGGCCACCGACGCGGGCGTCAACAAGGCGACGCGCGCGCTGTTCGAGCGGGTGCGCGATCCGAAGGCGATGCTCGATCTGGGCGAGGACGAACTGAAGCGCCACATCAAGACGATCGGCCTGTTCAACACCAAGGCCAGGAACGTCATCGCGCTCTCGCGCATCCTCGTCGAAAAATATGACGGCGAAGTCCCGGCCGATCGCGACGCGCTCGAGAGTCTGCCCGGCGTCGGGCGCAAGACCGCCAATGTCGTGCTCAACGTCGCGCTCGGCCAGGAAACCTTCGCGGTCGACACGCACGTGTTCCGCGTCGGCAACCGCACCGGCCTCGCGCGCGGCAAGACGCCGCTCGCGGTAGAGACGATTCTGGAGCGGCAGACGCCCGCGCCGTTCCGCCTGCACGCGCATCACTGGCTGATCCTGCACGGCCGCTACACGTGCAAGGCGCGGCTTCCCGAATGCTGGCGCTGCATCGTCGTCGATCTTTGCGCGTTCAGGCCCAAGTCATCGCCGCCGTCCAACAAGACATCCGGAGGAGAAGCCCATGCGTAAGCCCCTTATCGCCTGCGCGCTCGTCGCCATCGCCGCGACCGGCGCGTCTGCCCGCACCGACCGCCGGGCCGTCCCCGAAGCCACGCCCACCGGCAAGCCGGTCGACTGCGTCCAGCTTCGCCAGATTCGCGAAACGCGCGTCCACGGCGACAGCACGATCGATTTCCACATGCTCGGCGGCCAGGTCTATCGCAATACTCTGCCCAACAGCTGCCCGAGCCTGGGGTTCGAGGAGCGTTTCGCCTACAAAACCTCGCTCAGCGAGCTCTGCTCGGTCGATACGATCACCGTGCTTTATTCGTCGCCGCTTCAGCAGGGCGCGACCTGCGGGCTCGGGAAGTTCCAGCCGGTCCAGCTTGCGCACCGTTAGCGCGCGGCGCTAAGGGCGCGGTCCACGCACCCGTAGCTCAGCTGGATAGAGTACTGCCCTCCGAAGGCAGGGGTCAGAGGTTCGAATCCTCTCGGGTGCGCCACCTCCAATCGGCGGAACCTCCGGGCCGTACTCGTCGTTAAGCGGCGAACGGAACAGGAGGACCGCTGCTGTGAAGAAAATCGCACTCACCCTGATGCTTGGCGTCGCACCGATCGCGCTTGCCGCGTGCGGCCACAAGACCGACACGTCGATGACGACGACTGACAATACGGTCATGACGACCGACAACATGGCTGTCCCGCCGGGCGAGGACGCCAACATGATGGATAATGGCGCAATGGCGATGGCGCCGATGGCGTCCACCGACTTCGTTACCAAGGCGGCGATGACCGACATGTATGAAATCGCCGCGAGCAAGCTCGCCGCGACGCACGCCTCGTCCCCCGACGTGAAGAAGTTCGCGACCGAGATGATCGCCGCGCACACCGCGACGACCGCCGGGCTGAAGGCGGCGATCGCCAAGGGCAAGGTCGACGCGGCGCCGCCCGCGGCGCTCGACGCCGAGCACAAGGCGATGATCGATGCCCTCACCGCCGTCCACGGCGCGCAGTTCGACGCGCTCTATCGCTCGCAGCAGACCGACGCGCATACCAAGGCGCTCGGCGTCATGCAGGGCTATGCGTCCGGCGGCGACAACGACGCGCTGAAGGCGTTCGCCGCCGACACCGCGCCCAAGGTGCAAAGCCACCTCGACATGCTGAAAGCGATGCCGTGAAAGGTGCGCGCGACGCGCACACCGAACAGCCGAGCCTGAAAGGCCGCTGCGCGCTCGTTTCCGGTGGCACCACCGGAATCGGGCGCGCGATTTCCGTTCTGCTCGCGAGCGAAGGCGCCAGGGTCTTCGTTTGCGGTCGCGACAAGCACTATCTGAAAGACGCGCTCAAGCGGATCGGCGAGATCGGCGATGGCGACGGCATGGCCATCGACCTCACCGAAGAAGGTGCACCCGCGAAGTTCGTCGGCGCGGCGGAGAAATGGCTCGGCGCCCTCGACATCGCGGTGATCAACGCCGCGATTCCGGCGGAGGCTTTGCTCGACGCCAAGAACCCCGATTACCAGATCGCCGACGATTTCACCCAATATCTCCAGACCACCCGAGAGGCCGCGCGCCGCATGAAGCCTGGGAGCGATATCGTCCTGATCGGGTCGATGTCTGCGGTGTCGAAGAAGGGCGGCAACTCGATCTACACCGCCGCAAAGTCGGGCGTGCAAGGCTTCGCGCCCGCGCTGCGTCAGGAACTCGCGGAGAAGGACATCAAGGTCGGGCTGATCGAGCCCGGCTTCACCGGCGCGGACTTCCAATACCCCGATTTTTCGCCCGAAAAGCAGGTCGCGTTGATCGGCAAGGATCAGATGCTGCGCGCCGAGGACATCGCGGTCGCGGCGCATTTCATGCTCACCCAGCCGCGCCGCGCCGCCGTCTCGCTGATCCGGGTCGAGACGCGGCTGGAACATCCCTGACGCCCGAACATTGAATCGCTTCCGGAACGAGGGAGCCGACCATGGCCGCACGACCCTATTGGCAAGGCCAGATCAGGCTCGCGCTCGTCTCGATCCCCGTTCAGGTGTTCACCGCGACCAAGAGCGGCGCGCGCGTCCAGTTCCGCCAAATCCACGAACCGTCGGGCAAGCCGATCAAATATGAAAAGGTCGTGCCCGGAATCGGCCCGGTCGATCCCGACGACATCGCCAAGGGTTATGAATATACCAAGGGCAGCTACGTCCTGTTCGAGGACGAGGAGCTCGACGCGGTCAAGCTCGAGACGAAGAAGACGCTGACGCTGACGCAGTTCGTCGATTACGACGACATCGCGCCGATCTATTTCGAAAAACCCTATTATGTCGTCCCCGCCGACGATCTTGCCGACGAGGCGTTCATCGTCCTGCGCGAATCGCTGCGCCGCGCGAAGAAGGTCGGCCTGGGGCAGATCACGATCAGGGGACGCGAATATGTCGTCAGCTTGAAGGCGTGTGGGCGCGGCATCCTGATGGAGACGATCCGCTACGCCGACGAGGTCAACAAGGCCGACGGCTATTTTCGCGACATTCCGAACGACAAGCCTGATGAGGATTTGCTCGACCTCGCCTCGACGCTGATCGCGAAGAAGACCGGCGCGTTCGATCCGAACGCCTTCACCGACCACTATGCCGACGCGCTCAAGGAGCTGATCGAGCGCAAGAAAAAGGCGAAGGGCGGTAAGGTCACACCCGACGAGGACGACGACAAGCCCTCGCGCGGCGGATCGAACGTCATCGACCTGATGGCGGCGCTGAAGAAGTCGATCGAGAAACCGGGCGCCGAAAGCGCGCCCGTGAAGCGCAAAGCGCACGCGAAGAAGCCGGCGGGGAAGCGTGCAGCCTGACCCCCTCGAGCGCTACAACGCCAAGCGCGACTTCAAGCGCACGGCGGAGCCCGCGGGCAAGGTCGCGGCGGCCAAGGGCCACAGCTTCATGGTCCAGAAGCACGACGCGACGCGGCTGCACTGGGATTTGCGGCTCGAGGTCGACGGGGTTCTGAAAAGCTGGGCGGTAACGCGCGGGCCGAGCGCGAACCCCGAAGACAAGCGGCTGGCGGTGCGGACCGAGGATCATCCCCTGTCCTACGCGACCTTCGAGGGGACGATCCCCAAGGGCGAATATGGCGGCGGCACGGTGATGCTGTGGGATAGGGGCAGCTGGGCGCCGATCGCGGGCAAGAGCGCGAAGGATCTCGACGAAGGACACCTCCACTTTACTCTCGACGGCGAAAGGATGAAGGGCGAATGGCTGCTGATCCGCCTAAAACCGCGCGGCAAGGAGCGCGGCGAGAACTGGCTGCTGCGCAAGATCGAGGACGGCTTCACGGGCGGCAGCGACGACCTCGTCGAGCGCGGCCTGACCAGTGTCAAGACCGGCCGCACGATGGACGAGATTGCTGCAGGGAAGAAGGCCGCTGTTGTCCCCCCGCGAAGGCGGGGGTCCGGTGAGCCATCCCCACTTGAC
>JACDGO010000271.1 GCA_013821585.1 Sphingomonadaceae bacterium | reverse complement strand
CCGCAATTGCCGCGCGAGTTCGCGCGGTCCGAACGCGCCCAGCGCGACGCCGACGCCCGCATAGACCAGCGCGCCCGCGCCGCACAGCGCCGCGAGCGACAGAAGCCGCTCGACGAAACCCTTGGCCATGTGCGGATCCAGCCAGGGATTGGCGAACCACAGCCCGGCGCCCATCGCCGCGCTCGCAGCGACGATCCGGATTCCACGCGCCCTGAGCCGCGCGTCGACCGCGAACTGCCTGCGTCGCACCAGCACCGCGTAGAGGAGGATCACATTCACCCATGCCGCGATCGCAGTCGATACCGCTATCCCGACGAAACCGAGCGGCCAGACGAGAATGAGGAGGAGATTGCCGGCAAGATTGAACAGCATCGAGAACACCGCGATCCTGACAGGCGTTCTCGTATCCTGGCGCGCGTAGAAACCGGGGGTAAGCACCTTGATCAGCACATAGGCGGGCACGCCGACCGCGAACGCCGCGAGCGCGGATGCGGCGCCGATCGTGTCGTGTGCGGTGAAAGCGCCATGCTGAAGCACACCCCTGATCAGCGGAACCGCGGAAATCACCAATGCGACCGCGGCGGGGAGCGCGAGCAGCAACGACAGCTCCATCGCGCGGTTCTGCGTGTGGTTCGCCGCCGCCTCGTCGCCCGATCCGATCGCGCGCGACAGGCTCGGGAGAATCGCGGTACCGACGCCGATGCCGATCAGCCCGAGCGGAAGCTGGTTGAGCCGGTCGGCGTAATAGAGATAGCTGACCGCGCCCTGTGGCAGGAAGCGCGCGGCGAGCGAGGTCGAGACAAGCAGGTTGAACTGGATCGCGCCCTGGCCGAGCGCCGCGGGGCCGATCAGCCATAGCATCCGCCTGACCGGCTCGGACAGCCGGGGTCGCGCAAGCCTGAGGCTTACGCCGGCGCGCCGGCACGACCAGATCAGCCAGGCGAGTTGGAGCACGCCCGAGACCGTCACCGCGATCGCCTGCGTCTCGGCGGTCGCGATCGGCGTCTGCCCGCGAAAGAACAACAGCGCCGCGATCATGCACAGGTTGAGCAGTACGGGCGCCGCAGCGTTCACCCAGAAGCGGTCGAGCGAATTGAGGATGCCGCCGAGGAGGGACACCACGCTGATTAGTGCGAGATAGGGGAAGGTGATCTGCGTCAGATGCACGGCCAGCGCGAACTTGGCAGGGCCGCCGTCGGGAAAGCCGCCGGTCATCGCCCACACCACCGGCGCGCTCAGAGCGATCATCAGCGCGGTGAACAACACAAGAAAGGGAAACAGCACCGACAGGATCGCCGAGGCGAAGTCGACGCCCGCGCGCCGGCCCGATCCAGGGTTCTCGCGCTCGGCCTCGGCGAAACGGTGGTTGAACATCGGCACGAACACCGCCGCGAAGGCGCCTTCGGCGAACAGCGCGCGGAACAGATTCGGCAATCGCCACGCGATCAGAAACGCGTCGGACGCGAACCCAGCGCCGACATAACGCGCCATCAGCGTGTCGCGCACCATACCGAGGATGCGGCTGACGAGCGTCAGCCCACCGATCGTCCCGGTGGCGCGGACGAGGTTCATTTATCCTCCCCTGAGCGCACCTCGGGAAGGATCAATCAAGCCTGCCCCGCGGGCGCGACGAGCTGCTCGCCTTGCGCCTGCTGCGCCATGTAGAGCTGGCCGAAGTCGATCGGCTCGAGCATCAACGGCGGAAAGCCGCCGTCGCGCACCGCATCGGCAAGCACGCGCCGCGCGAAGGGAAACAGGATGCGCGGCGCCTCCGCAAGCAGGAACGGCTGGAGCTGTTCGTCGGGCACGTTCCTCAGGCCGAACAGTCCGGCATAGGCGAGCTCGACCTGGAACGCGGTCTTGTCCGCAGCCGACGCCTTGACATCAACCTTTAGCACGACTTCATGCACGTCGTCGGCGACTTGCGACGATCCAATGTTGAACTGGACGTCGATCTGCGGCTGGCCCTGCCATTGATAGACCGCCGGCGAGTTCGGGTTCTCGAACGACAGATCCTTCACATATTGCGAGATCACGCCAGCGGTAGGCGCGATGTCTTCGCCGTTGGCGAGCGGAGCGTCGCCGGTTTCGTCGGCCATTTCGGTCAAATCCTGTGTTGGGAAGCGAAGATTGTCGCGGGCGCGCCTAGCAGGCGGCGGCGGCCGAGGGCAATGCCGGTTTGAAACGCGCGCCCGAACGCTTATGTAGGCCGCACTTTCTGGGCGGAGTTTTGCGTGGTCGGTATCGTTCTCCTCGCGATGGTCGCGGCGTTTCTCGCGCTGCGACTCTATGCCGTGCTCGGCAAGCGCACTGGCCACGAACAGACTTTCGTCGCGCCTGTCGAGCCGCCCGCCCCGGCTGTCGCCGTGTCCCAATCCGAAGAGCCCCGCACTTTGCCAACAGCGACCGCCGACGCCTTGTTCGAACCGGACGCCGCGAGCGGTATCCGTGCGATCGTCGCCGCCGATCCCGGTTTCGACGCCGCGCGCTTCGTCGAAGGCGCGAAATCGGCGTACCGCATGATCCTCGAGGCGTTCTGGCGCGGCGACGAGACCGCGCTTGCCGAGCTCGTGGACGACCACGTCGGCGCCGAATTCGGCGCGGCGATCGCGGCGCGCAAGGAGTCGGGCGAAGTGCTCGACAACCGCTTGGTGCTCATCGAAAAGGCGCTGATCTCCGATGCCGCGCTTGACGGCAAGGTCGCGCGGTTGACCGTACGCTTCGACGCCGACATCGCCGCGATCACGCGCGATGCCGACGGCAAGGTCATCGCCGGATCGATGGACGACGCGGTGACGACGCACGACGCGTGGACCTTCACCCGCACGGTGAAAAGCGCCGATCCCAACTGGATCCTGACCGACACCGACGAATCGGCATGAGGTCCGGCGCTGCGCTGGTCGCGGCGCTCATCCTTTCGGGGTGCGTAAGCGCGCCTTCGCCATTCTCGGCCGGCCCGAAGGTCGCGAAGCTCCCGATTTCGGGTGACGCCGCGACTCGCGCGCTCGCGGCGTTCAGGCTGAGCTGTCCCGCCTTGTTGCGCCGGACCGACGGTTCGGGTCTCTCCGCGGACTGGAGCCGCGTCTGCGCCGAAGCGGCGACCGCTACCGACCCGCGCCCTTTCTTCGTGAAGCGCTTCGAGACGGTCCGTGTCGGCGACGGCAAGGCGTTCGTGACAGGTTATTACGAGCCGGAGATTGCTGGCTCGCGCGTGCAGGCGCCCGGCTACGGCGTGCCCGTCTATGCCCGCCCACCCGATTCGCCCGATCCGCTCCCTGATCGTGCGGCGATCGATGATGGGGCGCTCGCCGGCAAAGGGCTTGAGATTGCCTGGGCGGCCGATCCGGTCGAGCTGTTCTTCCTCCAAATCCAGGGCTCGGGTCGTCTCGCGTTGCCCGACGGACCGGTCATGCGGATCGGCTACGCCGGGCAGAACGGCTATCCGTACACTGCGATCGGCGCGCTGATGCGCGAACGCGGGCTGATCGTCCCCGGTCAATTGTCGATGCAGTCGATCATGGCCTGGCTGCGCGCGCACCCTGAGGAGGGCCATGCGCTGATGCGCGAGAACCGGAGCTATGTGTTCTTTCGCGAGCTGACCGGCGACGGCCCGGTCGGCGCGCTCAGCGTAGCGGTGACGCCGCGAACTACCGTCGCGGCCGACCCAGCGTTCACGCCGCTCGGCGCGCCGGTGTTCCTTTCGCTCGACAACGCCGGGGCAAGCGGCTTGTGGGTCGCGCAAGACACCGGTGGCGCGATCAAGGGCGCGAACCGGTTCGACGCCTTCTGGGGCGCGGGGAACGAGGCGCGGACGATCGCGGGTGGTCTGTCGGCGCGCGGGCAGGCGTGGGTGCTTGCGCCGAAAGGGAGCCTCAAGCGGGCGAGACATGCGCCGCCTGCGCGCTGACGAAGCCGCGCTCTGGGCACGGGTGACGGCGAGCGTGCGGCGCGCGGGGGAGAAGCAGCAGCCGGTGCCGTTCGACCACAAAGATGAGCCCCCAGCCGGCAAGCCCTCGCCCAGACCGGACCCCGGCCTGCGCCGGGGAACGGCGCGTTCTAACACGCTCGACTCCACCTGGGACCGCAACCTCGCGACCGGGCGTGCGGCGCCGAGCCGGACGATCGACCTTCACGGCTGCACCCTCGCCACGG
>JACDGO010000270.1 GCA_013821585.1 Sphingomonadaceae bacterium | reverse complement strand
GGGCGGAGTCGATTTCCTGCTCGCCCATCGTCTCCAGCTGGCGCTGGATGCCCGAGACGAGCTGGTCGATCCGCCCCGCCTCGATCGGCCGCTTGCGGCACGCGATCGCGACCGAGCGCGCCAGCTTCTCGCGTTCGAACGGCTCGCGCCGCCCTTCGCTCTTGACCACGGTCATCTCGCGCAGCTGGATGCGCTCGAAGGTGGTGAAGCGCGCGCCGCAGCTTTCGCATTGCCGCCGCCGCCGGATCGCCGCCCCGTCCTCGGTCGGCCGCGAGTCCTTAACCTGGCTGTCCTCGTGCAGGCAGAACGGGCAGCGCAAGCCCCTAAAGCTCCGGATAGATCGGGAAACGCTCGCACAGCGCGCGAACCCGCGCGCGGACGTCGGCCTCGACCGCCGGATCGCCGTCCTCGCCCTTCGCGCGAAGCCCTTCGAGAACGTCGGCGACCATGTCGGCGATGTCGCGGAATTCCTTGACGCCGAAGCCGCGCGTCGTGCCCGCGGGGCTGCCGACGCGGATGCCGCTGGTCTTCACCGGCGGAAGCGGGTCGAACGGCACGCCGTTCTTGTTGCAGGTGATCGCGGCGCGCTCGAGCGCCTCGTCGGCGTCCCTCCCGGTCACGCCGAGCGGCCTAAGGTCGACGAGCACGAGATGCGTGTCGGTCCCGCCCGCGACGAGGTCCGCGCCGCGCTCCTTCAAGCGCGACGCGAGCGCCTTGGCGTTCTCGATCACTGCGGCCGAATAGAGCTTGAAGTCGGGCTGGAGCGCCTCGCCGAACGCGACCGCCTTCGCCGCGATGACATGCATCAGCGGGCCGCCCTGAAGCCCCGGGAACACCGCCGAATTTATCTTCTTGGCGATGGCCTCGTCGTCGGTCATCACCATGCCGCCGCGCGGGCCGCGCAGGGTCTTGTGCGTCGTCGTCGTCACGACATGCGCGTGGCCGAACGGCGTGGGGTGGACGCCACCCGCGACCAGCCCGGCGAAGTGCGCCATGTCGACCATGAAATAGGCGCCGACGGTATCGGCGATGGCGCGGAAGCGCGCGAAGTCGATGTGGCGCGGATAGGCGCTCCCTCCGGCGATGATCAGCCGGGGCTTGTGCTCGATCGCCAAGGCCTCGACCTGCGCGAAGTCGATCAGGTGATCGTCCTCGCGCACGCCATATTGGACCGCGTTGAACCATCTGCCCGACATCGAAGCCTTCGCGCCATGGGTCAGGTGCCCGCCCGCGTCGAGGCTCATCCCGAGGATCGTCTCGCCCGGCTTGACCAGCGCCAGCATCACCGCGCCGTTCGCCTGCGCGCCCGAATGCGGCTGCACGTTGGCGTGAGCACAATCGAACAATTGCTTCGCGCGCTCGATCGCCAGCGTCTCAACCGCGTCCGAAGGCGCGCAGCCCTGATAATAGCGCTTGCCGGGATAGCCCTCGGCATATTTGTTCGTGAACACCGATCCTTGCGCCTCGAGCACCGCCTTCGACACGATGTTCTCGCTCGCGATCAGCTCGATCTGGTGGCGTTCGCGGTCGATCTCGCGGCGCACGCCCAAGAAGACTTGCGGGTCGGATTCGGCGAGGCTCCGCGTGAAGAAGCCATCGGGCTGGACGTCGTGGAGCGCAGACTCGCCAGAGGACAAAAGACTCGTGCTCATGCGGGCTCCTTGTCGAAATGCGGGTGGCCGAGCTTGTCGACGCGGGGGATATGCCGGTCGCCGGCGAAGCGCGCGGCCAGAAACGCGGCGACGCAATCCTTTGCGGTGTCGGCGCCGATCAACCGCGCGCCGAACGCGATCACGTTCGCGTCGTTATGCTCGCGCGCCAGCCGCGCCGAAAGATTGTCGGAAACGAGCGCGCAACGCGCGGCCGGGTGCCGGTTGACCGCGATCGAGATGCCGATGCCCGATCCGCAAATCGCGACGCCGAACTCCGCGTCTCCGCCGGCGATCGCGCTCGCCAGACGGTAGCCGTAGTCGGGATAGTCGACCGACGCGGTATCGCCCGGACCAAGGTCGTCGACCGCGTGCCCCTGCGCGCGCAGCCAGTCGGCGAGCAGCGTCTTCAGCTCGAACCCGGCATGGTCCGAAGCGACGGCGATGCGCAGCGGATCGGGGCGGGAGTTCATGCGGGAGCACCTCGATTCGGTCGCGCGCTCTCTAGCGCACCCGCCGCGATATGCCAGTTTGCAACGGCGATCAAAGCGCCGCGATGTCGCCCAGTCCGTATGTCCGGAGCGCGGGTGTCAGAGCCTCGACGCCGTCGTCAAGGCGCGTGAACACCGACCGTCCGGATTTGACGACGGCGGGCCAGTCTTGACCTTGCGTCAAATGCGCGATCCTGCGCGCAATCCCATCGCCGCCATCGACGAACGCGACCGATTGCGGGCACGCAACCGCAAGTTCCTCCCCCAGCAGCGGGAAGTGCGTGCACGCGAGAACGATCGTGTCGATCCGTGCTCCGCCGCCTTCGAACATCGGTGCGATCGCGTCGCGAACCCCGGCAATGTCGACCGTCTCGCCACGCAGCCTCGCTTCCGCCAGCGTCACCAGCGCCGCCGATCCGTGCCGGATCACGACGCAATCGCGCGCGAATTCGGCCGAGAGCCGGTCGACATAGGGCTGGCGCACCGTCGCGTCGGTGCCGAGCACGCCGATGACGCGCGTTTTCGACGCGAGCGCGGCGGGCTTGATCGCCGGAACCGTTCCGACCACGGGAATGTCGAGCGCCGCGCGCACGACCGGGAGCGCGATCGTCGAGGCGGTGTTGCACGCGATCACCGCGAGACGCGGGCGGTAGCGTTCGACCAGCCGCCCGAGCAACGCGGGCACACGCGCCGCGATCTCCGCTTCGCTCTTCGTGCCATAGGGAAAACCCGCGTTGTCCGCCGCATAGACGATCGGCGCGAACGGCAGCAGCGCGCGCCCCGGCGCGACCACGGAAAGCCCGCCGACACCGGAATCGAAGAACAGGATCGGCGCGTCGGGGCTCATGTCCCTTTCATAGGGTCGGTTCGGTTCGAAGGGAATCGTTCCCCCGCGAAGGGGCGCTCGTCAGCGGCCGGATCGATTGTTGCGCATCCGTGCCCTTTGCCCTACATCGCGGAAAGGGTTGCGTATTTTCGGGGGCAAGAGCTTTGGACGCGCTGTGGATCGCTCCGGCGGCGGCGTTGCTGCTGGGCTATCTGCTCGGTTCGATCCCCTTCGGCCTTTTGCTGACGTGCGCCGCGGGCGGCGGTGATCTCCGTGAAGTCGGCTCGGGCAACATCGGCGCGACCAACGTGCTCAGGACCGGGCGCAAGGGGCTTGCCGCGCTGACGCTGCTGCTCGACGCGGCGAAGGGCGCCGCGGCGGTTCTGCTTGCCGAATGGATTTTGCCCGGCCTCGGCCCCCTCGGCGCGACCGGCGCTTTCTTCGGGCACCTCTACCCCGTCTGGCTTCGTTTCCGGGGCGGAAAGGGCGTCGCGATATTGCTCGGGATCGCGCTCGCGCTGTCGTGGCCGTGTGGGCTGATCTTCGCGGCCGTCTGGCTTGGCGCGCTCGCCGCGTTTCGCTTCTCCTCGGTCGCGGGGATGACGGCGGCGATCTCGCTGCCCGTTTCGGCCGCGCTCTTCGGCGAGTTCGAACTCGCGCTGCTCTTTATCGCGCTCGCGCTGATGACGCTGTGGAAGCACCGCGAGAACGTCGAGCGGCTGCTCGCGGGCGAGGAGCCGCGCGTCGGCAAATCCGGCTGATGGCGCGCGGGAACGGCGGCGACGATCGCTTCGACAATCAGCTGCCACTGGGAAATCGCGCGTCACGCGTTAGCCGAGGAATAGTGTCCTCGAAATAGGCCGAAGTGGCCGACAGCTCACATGCCGACAAATCCGCTGTCCTACAGCTTCGACTCCGTGCCAGCGTCGCTGCGATGATCGCTTTTCGCCTCGGTCGTGCCCTGTTTCTCCGAAAGCCCGAAAGCCGCTTTTCGGAGCGTACGTGGCGTGAACTTCGTCAACTTCCGGCTTCGTCGGACCCGCTTGACGCCCGCCGCTTCAGCCCGCCACCCTCGCGCGTACACGTAAGGACTCCACGCTTTCATGCAGCTCGTCATCGTCGAATCGCCCGCCAAGGCCAAGACCATCGAAGGCTATCTGGGGAAGGACTACCGCGTTCTCGCGTCCTACGGC
>JACDGO010000269.1 GCA_013821585.1 Sphingomonadaceae bacterium | reverse complement strand
ACAGGCGTAGTCCCGCTTTTTTCGGGGACCGGCATGAAGATCGGACTGATCGGCCTTGGCCGCATGGGCGGCAACATCGCGCGGCGGCTGATGCGCGCGGGCCACGAGACCGTCGTCTATGACCGCGACGCCGGCGCGATCGCCGATGTCGTCAAGGACGGCGCGACCGGCGCCGACTGCCTCGACGCGATGTGCGCGAAGCTGGGGAAGCCGGCGATCTTCTGGGTGATGCTGCCGGCCGGCAAACCGACCGAGGACACGATCGCCGCGCTCGCCGGACACGCCGGGGAAGGCGATATCATCATCGACGGCGGCAACAGTTTCTACAAGGACGATATCCGCCGCGCGAAGACGTTGCGCGAAAAGGGCATCCACTATGTCGACGTCGGAACGTCGGGCGGCGTCTGGGGTCTGGAGCGCGGCTATTGCATGATGATTGGCGGCGCCAGGGAGGCGATCGCCCATCTCGATCCCGTTTTCGAGGCGCTGGCGCCCGGAATGGGCACGATCCCGCGCACGCCCGATCGAATGGAGAACGAGGGCGAGGATCAGCGCGCCGAAAAGGGCTTCATCCACGCCGGTCCGGCGGGGGCGGGCCATTTCGTCAAGATGGTCCACAACGGCATCGAATACGGGCTGATGCAGGCCTATGCCGAGGGCTTCGATATCCTGAAGGGCAAGGCGTCGGACACGCTGCCCGAGGACGAGCGCTTCGACCTGAACCTAACCGACATCGCCGAGGTCTGGCGGCGGGGAAGCGTGATCTCGTCCTGGCTGCTCGATCTTTCCGCCGCCGCGCTCGCCAAGGACCAGATGCTCGAGCAATATTCGGGGCACGTCGCCGACAGCGGGGAAGGCCATTGGACGATCGAGGCGGCGATGGAGGAAGCGGTGCCGGTCAACGTCCTCTCGGCGGCATTGTTCGCCCGCTATCGCAGTCGCGTCGAGCACACTTTCGGCGACAAATTGCTGTCGGCGATGCGTTTCGGCTTCGGCGGCCACGTCGAAATTCCGCAGTGACAGCGGCGTCCCGGATTACAGGCATTCAACCGCGCGCGATCGGAGAGCCATGCGGCCGGCGGCGACGATTTTTGACCGTCTGGCTGGGGCGGCAGGATTCGAACCTGCGAATGGCGGCACCAAAAGCCGCTGCCTTACCACTTGGCGACGCCCCAGCAGAGGCGCGCGATTAGACGGCCACGGCGCGGCTGTGAAGGGTCAGAACAGCCGTTCGATCCAGCCGTGCGGGTCGGGCAGCAACCCGCGCTGGATGCCGGTCAGGCGCGCGCGCAGGCGCTCGGTGGTCTGGCCGGGGCCGCCGCCGCCGATGGTGAAGCCGAGATCATGGCCGCGCACCTCGCCGATCGGCGTCACGACCGCCGCGGTGCCGCACGCGAACGCCTCGCGCAGCCGCCCGCTCGTCGCGTCGGCGCGCCAATCTTCAAGCGCATAGGGCTCCTCGCGCACCGCCAGTCCCTCGTCGCGCGCGAGCGTCATGATCGAATCGCGCGTGATGCCGGGCAGGATCGTACCGCCGAGCGGCGGCGTCGCGATCGATCCGTCGTTGAACACGAAGAAGATGTTCATGCCCCCCAGTTCCTCGACCCAGCGCCGCTCGACCGCGTCGAGGAAGACGATCTGGTCGCAGCCTTCGCGGATCGATTCGGCCTGCGCGATCAGGCTCGCCGCGTAGTTGCCGCCGCATTTCGCTCCGCCCGTCCCTCCTGGCGCGGCGCGCGTGTAGTCGCGCGACACCCACAGCGAGATCGCGCGCGAACCGCCCTTGAAATAGCCGCCGACCGACGAGGCGATGACCATGAACAGATATTCGGACGACGGCTTTACGCCGAGAAACGCCTCGCTCGCGAACATGAAGGGCCGCAAATAGAGCGCGCCGCCCTCGACTTCCGGAATCCATGCACGGTCGATGGCGACGATGCGGCGGCAGGATTCCAGGAACAGGCCTTCGGGAAGCTGCGCCATCGCCATGCGCTCGGCCGAGGCGCGAAAACGGCGCGCGTTGGCGTCGGCGCGGAACAGCGCGGTCGAGCCGTCGGGGAGCCGATAGGCCTTGAGCCCTTCGAAAATCTCCTGCGCGTAATGCAGGACTGCGGTGGCCGGATCGAGCGTCAGGGGGCCACGTGCCGTCACCGTCGCGTCGTGCCAGCCGCGCCCGTCCTTATAACGGATCGTCACCATGTGATCGGTGAACACGCGCCCGAAGCCTGGATCCTCGAGCGCGAGCGCGCGATCGGCGTCGGCGACCGGCGAAGCGTGCGGCTCAACAGCGAAATCGAGTGACGCGGCGTCGTCCATCCGGTGTCCCTATCCTGCTTGCCTCGCGCTAGCCAAGCGGCCTAGATACGTCAACATGGCTGCCCAAATCACGCCCGCCTCCCCGCTCTTCCTTCGCGAGCCGGAGATTCGTCGCGGTGTCGAGCTACTCTATTTCGGTCACGGCCGGCTCAACCGCGCCGCCGACATGATTCTCGCCGAACATGGGCTCGGCCGCGCGCATCACCGCGCGCTCTATTTCGTCGCGCGTAAGCCCGGATTGACCGTCGGCGAGCTGCTGCGCCTGCTGGTGATCACCAAACAGTCGCTCGGGCGCGTGCTGACAGACCTGACCGACCGCGGCCTTGTCGAAAGCGCGCCGGGCGAGAGCGACCGCCGCCAACGCCTGCTTCGCCTGACCGGGACGGGCGCATCGCTCGAGGCGACGCTGTTCGATGCGATGCGAACCCGCCTCGCCGCCGCCTACGGCCACGCCGGGCAGGCAGCGGTGACGGGCTTCTGGCAAGTGCTCGAAGGGCTGATCCCGGTCGAGGATCGCGGCTTGATCGTCGGGCTCAGCCGCGAGAGGTAGCGAGTCCCGCGTTGCGCCGCTCCGCCGCCGCCAGCGTCGCGGCGACCAGCACATCGAGCTGGCTGTCGAGAACATCGAGCCCGGCGCGCGTCGAGCCGCCCTTGCTCGCCACCCGTTCCGCGAGTTCGGCCGGCGTCGCATCCGAGCGTACCGCAAGCGCCGCGGCGCCTTCGACCGTCGCCAGCGCCAGCCGTGCCGCCTGATCCGCGCCGATGCCCAGCGCTGTGCCGCCTTTGGCCAGCGCGTCGATGAAGCGGTAGAGGAACGCCGGACCCGAGCCCGCGAGCGCGGTGACGGCGTCGAAGTGCGCCTCGTCGTCGATCCATTCGACAAGCCCCAGCGGCGTCATCAGCGCCTCGACCTGCGGGTCGCGAACGCCGTGCATCGCGACGACACCCTTGCCGAGCGCGACCGGAAGGTTGGGCATCGCGCGCACCACGCGGCGCGCCTTCGGAAAGAGCGCTTTCAGCGTCTCGATCGTCGTGCCCGCCAAAATCGAAACGACGAGCGCGCCTTCGCTCGCCGCCTGCCAGCCGGGCGCCGCCCCGGCCAGCATCTGCGGCTTCATACCGAGCATCAGCATCGCGGGCGGCGGTTCGGCGGGCGGCGCGGTCAGCACGCGGACGTTCGCCACGGGCCGTCCGCTCGGACGCACGACCGTCACCTTTTCAGGGTCGAGTCCAGTCTCGAGCCAGCGCGAGAGCATCGCGCCCGCCATATTGCCGCATCCGGCGAGCCAGACCGGCCCTCCAAACACGTCGACGCTCACGCCTCGCCGCGCGTCTCGACCATCGCCGCCGCGATCGCGTCCTTCGGCGACTTTCCGCCCCACAGCACGAACTGGAACACCGGATAGAAGCGGTCGAGTTCGTCCACCGCGATTTCGATCACCGTTTCCGCTTGAGACAACGTCAGCAGCGCCGCGTCGCCCGCGTCGTCGAGCAGCGCCGCGTGGCGGAACAGCAAGGTGCCGCTGCCGCCCCACAGCTCGAAATGGCCGAGCCACATCTGCTCGTTGATCAGGCCGATCGCCTCGTAAACCGCCGTGGTCTGGTGCTCCGACACGCGAATGTCGGGAAAGGCGAGGAACTGGAGGACGTTGTCGTCGTCGCGCCACACGCCGCGCAGCTCGTATGCGCCCCACGCGCCCGCCGCCGAGGCGACGATCTCGTCGTCGCCGACGCGCTCGTTGGTCCAGCCGTGCGCCTCAAACCACGCTTCGAGCATGTCGATCGGCGCCGCGCCACCGCCATCCTCGTCGATCGTCACTACCGCCATGCCCCGCGTCACTGGCGCACGCG
>JACDGO010000268.1:868-4174 GCA_013821585.1 Sphingomonadaceae bacterium | reverse complement strand
TGCGCATCGCGACGAAGAGCAGCCCGAACTGGCCGACGCCGATCAGGACGCCGTAGCTGGCAAGGTTGCGCCACGGCATGTCCGGCTTCGGCAAGAACAAGGCGGCGGGCGCGAACGCCAGCGCGAGGCGCAAGGTCGCGAGCAGCGGCGGCGGAAGGTGCGCGAGCGCGAGCTTCATGACGATGAAATTCGTCCCCCACACCACCATCACGGCGACGGCGAGGAGGACGTGGGCGGGTTTCACAGCGCCGCTTCGAGCTTGGCCGTGTCGGTACGCCCCGCCCGCGCGGCGACGATGCAGCCGGTCACGATCAGGGCCGCGCCGGCCAGCGTCGCGGGCGTCACGGCTTCGCCAAAGACGATCGCGCCCATGATCGCCGCCCAGATGAACGCGGTATATTCGACCGGCACGAGAATCTTCGCCTCCGCGCGCGCATAGGCCCAGGACAGGAGGAGCAGCGACGCGAAGGCGAGCGCGGCGCTCAGGCCGAGCGCCGGCAGGTGCTTCGCCGAAGGCACGACGGCGAGAAACGGCGCGGCGAGGCCGAGAAAGAAGCTAACCGTCACATTCTGGAAGAATGCGACTTCAGTCGGCAGCGCGAGCAGCGCCTGCTGGCGCATCAGGATGATGTTCCACGCGTAGAACACCGCCGAGAACAGGATCGCCGCGACGCCCGGCAGGCTGTCCGGCCCGAAGTCGCCGCTCAAACGGGTAGCGACGAGGATGCCGACCCCGGTGAGCGCGATCAGCGACGCGACGATAGTCGCGCGCCCGATCGTCTCGCCGAGCAGCACCGCCGCGAGATAGAGCGCGATCAGCGGCGCGATGAACGACAGCGCAATCCCCTCGGCGAGCGGCACACGCGCGATCCCGTAGAAAAAGGCGATCGCCATGACGGAAGTCACGGCTCCGCGGATCAGGTGAACGCGCATCGCCGCCGCCGTTGGCCAGGCGGCCCGCGCCATCGCATAGGGAACGCCGCTGATGCCGACCCCGATCAGCACGCGCCAGAACATCGCGTTATACGCGCCGAGCGCGATCGACAGCCCCTTCATCGCCGCGTCCATGCCCGAGAACAGTGCGATGCCGAGGCATGCGGCCGCGAACGGAACGGTCGTGGCAGCGCGAGCCGATGTCATGCGCCGCCCGTAACGGCGAGGCGGCGGTTAGCCTAGCGCAGCGTCATCTTGTCGCCACTGATTGAAACAGAACTCACCTGCGCGAGGAAATTCTGGCCGAGCAACGACACCGGCAACCCCTCGGGAATGACGATGCCGTGCACGTCGAACGCTTCCTTCTGATCGACGGCGATGTGATGGATCGTCACGAACTTGCCGGTCACGTCGCCCGACGCCCCGCGCGCGACGACCTCGAGCTCGCCCGGCAGCGCTTTCATGCCGAGGCGCTCGGCGTCGGCTCCGGTCAGCGCGACGCCGGTCGCGCCGGTGTCGACGAGAAAACGCACGGTCTGGTCGTTGACCTGAGCATCGACGTAGAAATGCCCGTCGCTCGCGCGATTGAGCACCGTGTCGATCGGCGGCGGCGTATCCGCCTTCGGTGCGACGAGCGCCGCGGCGGGGGTGGGCGCGGCTTTATGCGCCGGCATCAGGAATCCGACCGCCGCGCCGGCGCCGATGACGAAGACGATCAGCCTGTTGAACATCGCACACCTTTAACGGTCCGCCGGTAAATGGACGGTGAAAGAGGATTCCCGCCCGCGCGCGATTGACGCTAGAGAAGCCGGCACAACGAGAGGGGCCGGAATGAGCGAGGAAGCCAACGTCCAGTTTTCGGACCGCGAGGCGCTGCTGTTCCATTCGGAAGGGCGGCCCGGCAAGATCGAGATCGTCGCGACCAAGCCGATGGCGACGCAGCGCGACCTTTCGCTCGCCTACTCCCCCGGAGTCGCGGTCCCGGTGCGCGCGATCGCCGAGGATCCGGCGACCGCCTATGACTATACCGCCAAGGGCAACCTCGTCGCGGTGATCTCGAATGGCACCGCGATCCTCGGCCTCGGCAACCTCGGCGCGCTCGCCTCGAAGCCGGTGATGGAAGGCAAGGCGGTGCTGTTCAAGCGCTTCGCCGACGTCGATTCGATCGACATCGAGCTGGCGACCGAAGACACCGACGCGTTCATAAATGCGGTCGCGCTGATGGAGCCGACCTTCGGCGGTATCAACCTCGAGGACATCAAGGCGCCCGAGTGCTTCATCATCGAGCAGGCGCTGAAAGAGCGCATGAACATTCCGGTGATGCACGACGACCAGCACGGCACCGCGATCATCACCGCGGCGGGCCTGATCAACGCCGTCCATCTGACCGGGCGGTCGATGGACAGCGTCAAGGTGGTCGTCAACGGCGCGGGCGCGGCGGCGATCGCCTGCACGGAGCTCATCAAGGCGATGGGCGTGCGCCACGACAACGTCATCATGTGCGACCGCACCGGCGTCCTATATCAGGGCCGCGAGAAAGGCATGGACCAGTGGAAGTCCGCCCATGCCGCTAAGACCGACGCGCGCACGCTCGGGGAAGCTTTGGTCGGTGCGGACATTTTCCTGGGCCTCTCGGCCGCCGGCGCGCTCAAGCCCGAGATGGTGATGAAGATGGCGGAGTCGCCGATCATCTTCGCGATGGCCAATCCCGATCCCGAGATAACCCCGCCCGAAGCGAAAGCTGCCCGGCCCGACGCCATTATCGCCACCGGGCGCTCGGACTATCCGAACCAGGTCAACAACGTCCTCGGTTTCCCGTTCATCTTCCGCGGCGCGCTCGATGTGCGCGCGACCGCGATCAACGAGGAGATGAAGATCGCCGCGGCGCACGCGATCGCGGAGCTGGCGCGGCAGCAGGTTCCCGAGGAAGTGGCGGCGGCTTACGGCGGACGCGCGTCGAACTTCGGGCGTGAATACATCATCCCCGCGCCGTTCGACCCGCGGCTGATGGAAGTGGTTCCAGCCGCGGTCGCGCAGGCGGCGATGGATTCGGGCGTCGCGCGCCATCCGATTCTCGATATGGACGCCTATCGCCAGTCGCTGAGAGCGAGGCTCAATCCGACCACCTCGGTACTCGGCCTCGCCTACGAAGGCGCGCGCGCGCACCCCAAGCGCGTCGTCTTCGCCGAGGGCGAGGAGGAGGTCGTGCTGCGCGCGGCGATCGCGTTCCGCGACGGCGGCTATGGCATTCCGGTGCTGGTCGGCCGCGACGACGTCCACGAACGGCTCTCGGCGCTCGGCGTCGACAATCCCGAGACGTTCGAGGTCCACAACAGCCGCAACTCGCCGCTCGTGCCCGCGATGGTCGATGTG
>JACDGO010000268.1:0-858 GCA_013821585.1 Sphingomonadaceae bacterium | reverse complement strand
ACGCGCGCATGCAGCGGCGCGGCTATCTGCGCCGCGAGATCGAGCGGATGGTCAACCAGGATCGCAACATCTTCGCGGCGCTGCTGCTGAAGCTTGGCGAAGCCGACGCGATGATAACCGGCACGACGCGCACCTATGCGCAGACGATGCGCGAAGTGCGGCGCGTGATCGATTCGGAGCCCGGGCGCACGCCGTTCGGCATTCACGTCCTCGTCGGACAGAGCCACACGATCTTCATGGCCGACACCACGGTCAACGAGCGGCCGACCGCCGACGAGCTCGCCGATATCGCCGAAGGCACCGCCGCGGTCGCGCGGCGCATGGGCCACGAACCGCGCGTCGCCTTCCTCAGCTATTCCACCTTCGGCAACCCGGCGGGCAATTTCCTCGAGAACATCCGCGAGGCGGTCGCGCTGCTCACCGCGCGCGGCGTCGCCTTCGAATTCGAAGGCGAGATGGCGCCGGACGTCGCGCTCAATCCGAAGGTCATGGCGAGCTATCCGTTCAGTCGCTTGTCCGGTCCCGCGAACGTCCTGATCATGCCCGGCCTCCAATCGGCGAACCTGTCGGCGAAGCTGCTGCGAGAGCTTGGCGGCGATTCGGTGATCGGACCGATGCTGATCGGCATGGAAAAGCCGGTGCAGATCGCGACGATGGCCTCGACCGCGGGCGAGCTGGTCACGCTCGCCGTGCTCGCGGCGGGCGGCGTCGCGCGTTGATCGGCGCTTAACCGCTCCCGTGGCAAGGTCGCGCGCGATGCGCGACCTTCTGATTCTCGCCGCTCCGGCGCTGACGCTGTGGCTCCTCGGCTGCGGCTGGCGCGCGCTGAGCCTGTGGACCGGATGGCGCCCGGCCGCC
>JACDGO010000267.1 GCA_013821585.1 Sphingomonadaceae bacterium | reverse complement strand
CGGCGGCGGCGACCGAGGTTTCCGACACGCAGCGTTACGCCGTCGTCGTCGAGGGGATCGACGGGCTTTCCGGAACGATCGGCCCGCGCTTCGACGCGCTGTCGGTGCTGCGCCAGAGCGAAGGCAAGCCCGCCAACGTCGCGCAGGTCGACCGGCGTGCGCGCGACGACGCCGATCTGCTCGACACGCTCCTCGAAAGCGAAGGCTATTACGACGCGCAGGTCGACACCGCGGTCATGCCGGTCGACCCCGGCCATTTGCGTGTTTCGCTGACGGTGACGCCGGGGCCGCGCTACACCTTTTCCAACGTGCAAGTGACCGGCCTCGCGCCGACCGACGGCAAGGCCGACACGATGCGCGCGGCGTTCGGCGTCACGCCCGGAACGCCGGTCGACGCCGAGACGGTGATCGCGGGCGAGGCGGCGCTGCGCGCCAAGCTGACCGGCGAGGGCTTTCCCTTCGCCAAAATTCCCGAACCCGAGATCGTCGTCGATCACGAGACGCGCAGCGCGACGCTCGTTCTCGCCGCCGACCCCGGCGCGGAAAAGAAGTTCGGACAGATCCGCGTGACCGGCGATCGCGCGCCGTTCGGCGCGGGCCACGTCCAGACGATCGCGCGTTTCCATCCCGGAGAAACCTTCGACCAGCGGCAGGTCGACGATCTGCGCCGCGCGCTGATCGCGACCGGGCTGATCTCGACCGTTTCGCTGACGCCGAGGATCGCCGCGGGCGACGCGGTCGACATCGACGCCGCGATCGAGCCCGCGCCGGTCCACACGATCGCGGGCGAGGTCGGCTACGGCACCGGCGAGGGCTACCGCGTCGAGGCGAGCTGGCAGCATCGCAACCTCATCCGCCCCGAAGGCGCGGTGACGTTTCGCGGCGTCGCCGGCACCAAGGAGCAGCTGCTCGGCGCGATCCTGCGCATGGGTGATTTCGAAAAGCGCGACCAGGTGCTCAACGCCCGCATCGTCGCCAGCCACGACGTGCTCGCCGCCTATGACGCGAACACCTTCGAGATCGGCGCGAATATCGAACGCCAGACCAATATCATCTGGCAGAAGAAATGGGTGTATAGCTTCGGCGGCGAGCTGATCGCGTCGGATGAGCGCGACTTTATCGCGGTGGGCGGCGTCAGGCCCAGGCGAACCTTCCTGATCGGCGCGCTCCCCGTGACACTCGGCTATGACGGCAGCAACGACCTGCTCGATCCGACGCGCGGGTTTCGGCTGTCGGGGCGGCTGTCGCCCGAGCTTTCGCTTCACGCCGGCGCGTTCGGCTATGCGCGGGTTCAGGTCGATGCGAGCGCCTATCAGCCGGTCGGGAACACGGTGATCGCCGGACGCGTGCGCATCGCGACGATCGCGGGCGCGTCGCGCTTCACGATCGCGCCGTCGCGGCTCTATTACGCGGGCGGCGGCGGATCGGTGCGCGGCTTCGCTTATCAGGAGCTCGGACCGAAGAACGCGCTCGGCCAGCCGATCGGCGGGCGCAGCCTCGCCGAATTCTCGCTCGAGGCGCGCGTGCGGCTGTCCGCGTTCGGCGGCAATTTCGGCGTCGTGCCGTTCGTCGACGCGGGCAACGCCTATACCAGCTCGGCGCCCGACGTGTCGAAGGTGCGCTTCGGCGCAGGGCTCGGCTTGCGCTATTATTCGAGCTTCGGGCCGATCCGCGTCGATGTCGGCACCCCCATCTCGCGGCGGCCGGGCGAGCCGCGAATCGCGGTCTATGTCTCGCTGGGACAGGCGTTTTGAAGGCGGCGATACGCTGGATCGGCGGCGGGATCGCGGCGCTGCTACTGATTGCCGCCGCGCTCGCGTGGATCGCCGATACCGGCGCCGGGCACCGTTTCATCGCCGACCGGATCGCGGCGCTCGCGCCGGCATCGGGCCTGCGCATTCACATCGGGCGGATCGACGGATCGATCTATGGCGCGACGAAGGTTCGCGACCTCCGGCTGGCCGACGCGGAAGGGGTGTTCTTCGAGGCGGGCGAGATCGACCTGCGCTGGTCGCCGCTCAAATATCTGGCGAACCGGCTTGACATCGACAGCGCCGTCGCGCCGTCGGCGGTGCTCAGCCGCCTGCCGAAGCTCAAGCCTTCGGGCAAGAACGGGCCGATCCTTCCCGGTTTCGACATCCGCATTGGCGAACTGCGTATCGACCGGCTGACGATCGGTGCGAAGATCGCGGGAAACGTGCGGACCGGGCGGCTCGCGGGGAAGGTCGACATTCGCGGCGGGCGCGCGCTGGTCGACCTGAAGGTCGATGCCGGGGCCGGCGACCGGCTGGCAGTCACGCTCGATTCCGAACCCGACCGTAACAAGTTCGATGTCGCGGCGACGCTCGACGCACCCTCGGGCGGCGTCTTCGGCGCTATGATCGGCACCAAGCGCGCCGTGACGGCGCGGCTCAGCGGCAAGGGAACGTGGCGCGACTGGCGCGGAACGCTCGCGGCAACCGCATCAGGCTCTCGGGTTGTTTCGCTCGATCTGATGGCGCGCGGCGGGCGCTACGACCTGGAAGGGCAGGTCGCGCCATCGGTCGTGACGCAGGGCAAGCTGATGCGGCTGACCGCGCCGGTCGTGCGCGTCAAAGGCAATGCGATGCTCGCGAACCGGCGGCTCGACACGCATCTCTCGCTCGCCTCGAACGCGCTCGCGGTCGGCGCGAACGGCGTTCTCGACCTCGGGCAGAGCGCGTTCGACGAAATGCGCGTCGACGCGCACCTGCTGCGGCCCCCCGCCCTGTTCCCGAATATGACCGGGACCGGCATCGAGCTGCGCCTGCTCCTCGACGGGACGTTCGCGAGCGCGGGGTTCGACTATCTGCTGATCGCGCGGCGCGCCGCGTTCGACACGACTGGGTTCGAGCAGGTGCGCGCGGCGGGGCGCGGGCATCTGTCGAAAGCGCCGGTGCTCGTGCCGCTCAGGCTCAGCGCGCGGCGCGTGACCGGCGTCGGCGACGTCGCGGGCGGCATCCTCGCCAATCTGTCGATCGACGGCGTGTTGAAGGTAACGTCGAAGCTGATCACCGGGGACAACCTTCGCCTTCGCTCGGACAAGTTGACCAGCCGCGTCACGCTGGTCCTCGATCTCGCCACCGGGCGCTACGACGTGGGGCTGTCGGGCCAGCTCGGCCGCTATCTGATACCCGGCCTCGGCATTGTCGATGTAAAGAGCGAGCTGCGCGTCGTGCCGGGGCCGAACGGGCACGGAACGCGCATCGTCGGACGCGGGCAGGCGTGGGTGCGCCGCCTCGACAATGCGTTCCTCGCGGGCCTCGCGGGCGGGTTGCCGCGGATCGACACGGGGCTGGAGCGCGACGCGGCGGGCATCATCCATTTCATCGGGCTGCGGCTGACCGCGCCGTCGATCCGGCTAACCGGCAACGGCTATCGCCGCCACGACGGGAGTTTCCATTTCGAAGGGAGCGGAACCCAGGCGCGCTATGGCCCGGTGCGTCTGATCCTCGACGGCCCTATCGACCGGCCGCACCTCGACCTTCAGCTCGCGCGGCCTATGGATTCGCTCGGCCTGCGCGGCGTCCATGCGGTGCTCGATCCCACGGCGCAGGGTTTCGTTTGGACGGCGCAAGGCGGTTCGCTGCTCGGGCCGTTCACCGGCAACGGTGCGATCCTGCTACCGCACGGGAGCCCGGCGACCATCCAGATCGCCCGGCTGAACGCCTCGGGATTTCAGGCGACGGGCGCGTTGCGCTCGCTTCCTGGAGGCTTCGCGGGCCGACTCGCGCTCGGCGGCAGCGGGATTTCGGGAACGCTCGACTTCGCGCCCGCCGGAAGTAGCCAACGGATCGAGGCGCATCTAATCGCGCGCGACGCCAAGCTGATCGGGCCGCCGGTGATCGCCGCCAGACGCGGCAGGCTCGACGCTGTGCTGCTGCTCGATCCGGCGGGGACGAGCGTCGATGCGATCGCGCAGGCGCAAGGGCTTCGCTATAGCGGCGTCTCGCTCGCGCGGCTTGCCCTGACCGCGAAGCTGCGCGGCGGGACCGGCGAAGTGCGCGCGGCGTTCGCGGGTTCACGCGGCCGCGCGTTCGACCTTCAGACCGTCGCTCAGGTCTCGCCGGGCCGCATCAGCCTGATCGGCGAAGGCACGATCGACCGCAGGCCGGTCAAGCTGACCAGCCCCGCGATCCTCACTGCCGACGGCGCGGGC
>JACDGO010000266.1 GCA_013821585.1 Sphingomonadaceae bacterium | reverse complement strand
ATTCAGACCAGACAAATCGAGTGGCGGAGTCATCCGTAGGTTGACTCATATCCGGAGTCTTATGGCAAGACGCTTTCTCACTCATGCTCCGCTCGAGGCCTCCAAAGGGGGGTGAGTAATTGCGCGGCTGTAGAGGAACAGCGTCGCCTTAAACTATTCATTTTCACGACCTTACTTCAGGATAGAGCGCAGATAGCCAACGAGAACTCAGTTGCGGCGCTCAATCTGATCGATGTCGTATTCGTAAACTCCGATGAGGTCCGTCAATCGTGGAGGGACTTCGTATCAGCAGCCAACGCGGAGCCTTACATGCAAGTTGCCGTTGTGGAGCGCTACCACGCCATCATCAATTGTATCGCGCGAGATTTGCAGCTGAACTGGAAAATCTCAATCACCGATATCAGAAATCTCTATTATTCTCGCGGCCTTGGTGAAATGGCAGAACTCGCGCACCTTGAAACACAAAATAAATTGTCTGCTCTCCGACAGGGCAACGATCAAACATCCTCAACCAACCGCCCGTAAAGCTCCGGCCTCCGGTCCCTAAAAAACCCGAACGCCGCCCGGTTCCGCCGCACCCGCTCCAGATCGAGTTCAGCGACCAGAACCCCCGTCTCCCCGGCCCCGAATTCCGCGAGCATGTCGCCGCGCTCGTCGCAGATGAAGCTGTGGCCGTAGAAGGTCTGGCCGCCTTCGGTCCCGATGCGGTTCGCCGCCACCACCGGCACGACGTTCGACACCGCATGGCCGATCATCGCGCGGCGCCACAGCCGCGAGGTGTCGAGCGCCTCGGCCTCGGGCTCGTCGCCGATCGCGGTCGGGAACATCAGTATGTCCGCTCCCATCAGCATCATCGACCGCGCGGTTTCCGGATACCATTGGTCCCAGCAGATGCCGACGCCGAGCGTCGCTTGCGGAGTCGGCCACACCTTGAAGCCGGTGTTGCCGGGGCGGAAATAGAACTTCTCCTCATATCCCGGTCCGTCGGGGATGTGGCTCTTGCGATAGACGCCCGCGATCCGCCCCGCGTCGTCGATCATCGCCAGCGAATTGTAATGATGCTGGCCGTCCTTCTCGAAGAAGCTCGTCGGGATATGGACCTTCAGCCCGGCGGCGAGCGCCTGCATCGCCTTGACCGAAGGGTGGTCCGTCGCAGGGCGCGCGGCTGCGAACGGTTCAAGCGTTTCGGTGCGGCAGAAATAGGGGCCTTCGAACAGCTCGGGCGGAAGAATGACGGTCGCGCCCTTCGCCGCAGCCTCGCGGACGAGCGCGGAGATGGCGGCGATGTTTTCGTCCGCCGATCCTCCCAGCGCGAGTTGCAACGCGGCGACTTTCAGTATGCCCATTCCGTCCCATCTCCGTCACCCCAGCGAAGGCTGGGGTCTCCCGCCGCAAGATGCCGGCCTGCGCTGGCATGACGTTACGCGGCGGGCGCCTGTTGCGAAATGCAATGGAAGCTGCCGCCCCCGGTCAGGATATGGCGCGTCGGCAATCCGGTCACAAGCCGGTCGGGGAACAGCGCGGCGATGGCCCTGACCGCCGCGTCGTCGTTCGCCGCGCCGTGGACCGGCACGACAACGCCCGCGTTGCCGATGTAGAAGTTCATATAGCTCGCGGAGACGATCTCCCCGTCGCGCTCGATCCAGCCGGGCGAGGGCAGGGGCACAATCTCGACCCCGAACGCCTCCCCGCGCGCCCACGCGTCACCATAGGCTTCGGCGTTCGGATCGTCCGGCCCGTCGGGCTCGGGCAGCGCCAGCACGCTCGGCGCGACGAAGCGCGCGAGGTTGTCGACATGCCCGTCAGTGTGGTCGCCCGAAAGGCCGTCGCCGAGCCACAGGATCCGCTCCACACCGAGGTCCGCCGTCAGCCGCGCTTCGATCTCGTCCTTCGACAACCTCGGATTGCGGTTAGGATTGAGCAGGCACTGCTCGGTCGTCACCAGCAGCCCCGCACCATCGACGTCGATCGCGCCGCCCTCCAATATCCAGTCGCGCGGCCGCCGCTCCAGTCCCGCGCTCGCTGCCAGCAATCCGCCGACCGCATCGTCGAGCGGCGACGGATATTTCCCGCCCCACCCGTTGCCGCGATAGTCGAGTGCCGCTAGCCCGTCGCCGTCGCGCACGACGATCGGCCCGGTGTCGCGCAGCCAGATGTCGAAGAACGGCAGCTCGAGCACTTCGGCGCAGTCGCCGGCAAGCGTCCGCGCCGCATTGGCTGCCCCGCGATTTGCAGCGACTAAAATCACCCGCTCGCCCTTGCCGCCCGCACGAACCGCCCGCGCGAACCCCGCCACCTCGTCGCGCGCGGGGGCGAGGTCGTCGAGCCAGATTTCGGGATCGGACGGAAAGCCGATCCAGACGCTGTCGTGCCGGCTCCATTCGGCTGGGAAAGTCACGGCCGGGTGTCTGCACGCCGGCCGCCGTGCGCGACTCGTATAGGGGCCATGTGGCGCAAACGGGGCGAAGCGCGGATCAGTTCGCGGTCTTTCCGATCGGGGGCGATGTATGAAAACCGTTCATGAAGCACGCGGATGCGCCGGACAAGCTCTTGACGACAACGAAAAATGTGCGCCATCCAAGCGTTCGACTTGGGGGGTATTATTCATGCGAAAGACTTTTGCCGGCGCGCTGCTGCTCGCCGCCGCCGCAGCTCCGGCGCACGCCGCCTTCGATGCTCCGGCGGCATTCGGCGCGCGGCAAGGCATCGAGGACATCGCGCTCTCACCCGACGGAAAGCAGATCGCTTTCGTGGCGCCAGGGACCGGTCAGTCGAGCGCATTGTTCGTCGTGCCGGCCGACAAGTCGTCCGCGCCTCGGCGGATTACCGGGGCGAGTGGAAATCCGGAACGTCTGCTCGGTTGCTGGTGGGTGTCAAACGCGCGGCTGTTGTGTTCGATCTACGTCATACAGCGGGCGGCGGGTTATGTCGTTGGCGCGACCCGGATGGTTGCGGTTGATGCGGCGGGCGGCAACATTAGGCTGGTGTCGCGCCGCGACAATACCGACGCCTTCTATTACTCGACCTATGGCGGCAGCCTCGTCGACCTGCTTCCGGGTCAGGACGGATCGGTGCTGGTGTCGCGTTCTTATGTCCCGCGCGAATCGGTCGGATCGCTAATCACGCATGAGGAACAGGGGCTGGGCGTCGATCGGGTTGATACTCTGACGCTCGCGACGAAGCCCGTCGTGCCGCCGACGCGCCTCGCCTATTTCTACATCTCCGATGGCGTCGGCAATGTGCGGATCATGGCCCAAGCGACCGAGAATGGTGATTACCTCGGAGCGCGAGATAAATTCTATTACCGGCCCGCGTCGGGCGGCGGCTGGCAAGTGCTCGGCACATATGACGAGCAAACCCATGAGGGCTTCTGGCCGCAAGCGGTCGATCCGGTCGAAAATGTCGCTTACGGTTTTCAGCGGCTCGATGGCCGCGACGCGCTCTACAAGATCGCGCTCAACGGTTCGATGACCCGGGCACTGGTGCTCGCGCGTCCCGATGTCGATGTCGATGGACTGATCAAAATTGGCCGCAAGCAGCGCGCCGTGGGCATGAGCTACGCGACCGATCGGCGGCACACAGTCTATTTTGATCCCGCTATCGCGAAGATCGCCGCCGCGCTCGGCAAGGCGCTGCCGCAAACGTCCTCGATCTCGATTGTCGACGCCAGCATCGACGAGAACATCCTGTTGATCCGCGCGGACAGCGACACCGATCCCGGCCGCTATTTTCTGTTCGACCGGACGGCGAAACGTCTCGAGGCGCTGATCCTCAGCCGTCCCGAACTCGCGCAGACGCCGCTCGCGACCGTCAAATCGGTCACGGTCCGCGCGGCGGACGGCACCATGATCCCAGCTTATCTGACGTTGCCGCCAGGTAGTTCGGGCAAGGGATTGCCCGCGATCGTCATGCCGCACGGTGGCCCCTCCGCGCGCGACGAATGGGGTTTCGACTGGCTGTCACAGTTTTACGCCAACCGCGGTTATGCGGTGCTCCAGCCGAATTTTCGCGGCTCGTCGGGCTATGGCGACAGCTGGTTCCAAGACAAGGGCTTCAAGAGTTGGCGGGTTGCGATCGGCGATATCGTCGATAGCGGCAAATGGCTGGTTAGCCAGGGAATCGCCGACCCGTCGAAGCTCGCGATTATCGGCTGGTCGTACGGAGGTTATGCGGCGCTTCAGTCGAAC
>JACDGO010000265.1 GCA_013821585.1 Sphingomonadaceae bacterium | reverse complement strand
ATCTACGACCACGCGATCGTCGGCGCCGGGATCGCGGGCGCCAGCGTCGCCGCGCTCCTGGAGGGCGAGACGGTCCTGCTCGAGGCCGAGGACACGCCCGGCTATCATTCGACCGGGCGCTCGGCGACCTTCTGGCACGAAACGTTGGGCGGGCGGCTGGTCCAGCAGCTGACGACCGCGTCGGGGCCGTATCTGCGCGCGGGCGGCTATTTGTCGCCGCGGCGAACGCTTAATGTCGCCGAGGAAGGGTCCGAAGCCCTGCTCGAGGCGATGGCGGCGCGCTTCGCGGGAACGCCCGTCCGGCTGACGCGAATCGGCCGCGATGCGCTGCTCGATTATTTGCCCCACGCCGCGCCGACGCTGATCGGCGCGCTGATCGAGGAGGATTCGGCCGATATAGACGCCGCCGCGCTCCATGCGGCGCGCCTTACCGCCTTCCGCAAGCGCGGCGGCGCCATAGAGACGGGGTTTCGTGTCGATGCGATCATGCGCGACGGCGATTTCTGGCGCATCGCCTCGGGCGGGCGCGTGATCGCGGCGCGTATGCTCGTGAACGCGGCGGGGGCGTGGGCGGATAGCGTCGCGGCGCTCGCGGGCGCGACGCCGCTCGGCGTCCAGCCTTATCGCCGCACGATCGTCCAGGCGCGCGTGGATCGCGAGCTGCCGCGCGACCTGCCGTTCACGATCGATGTCGCCGGCACCTTTTACTTCAAGGCGGAGGGCGGCAACCGGGTGTGGGCTTCGCCCCACGACGAGACGCCCGTCGACGCCCACGACGTCGCGCCGGAGGAACTCGACGTCGCCATCGCCATCGACCGGCTCGAAACGATCACCGGCTGGCGCGTGCTCGTCGTCGAGCGGAAATGGGCCGGCCTCAGGAGTTTCGCGCCCGACCGGGTGCCGGTCTACGGCTTCGATACGCGGGTTCCCCGCTTCTTCTGGTGCGCGGGGCAGGGCGGCACCGGCATCCAGACTTCGCCCGCCGCGGCGAAGCTGTGCGCCGAGTTGCTCTTGGGCAAAGCGCCCGAGACCGACCCGACGCCCTATGCGCCGGACCGCTTCGGCATCTAGCGCATCGCGTCGGCGGCGTTGCTTGCCAGCCGGTCGGCGCGCTCGTTGTCGGGGTGGCCCGCGTGGCCCTTCACCCATACCCACTCGATGCGGTGCGGCGCGGCGGCGTCGAGCAGCGCCTGCCACAGGTCGGCGTTCTTGACCGGCTTTCTGTCGGCGGTCCTCCAACCGTTGCGCTGCCAACTCGCGACCCATTTGGTCAGGCCGTCCATCACATAGCGGCTGTCGGTCGACAGGGTCACGCGGCACGGTTTGGTTAGCGCGTTCAGTGCCTCGATCGCCGCGGTCAGCTCCATGCGGTTGTTGGTGGTCAGCGCCTCACCGCCGGAGATGTCCTTCTCGCGCGCGCCGAAGCGGATCACCGCGCCCCAGCCGCCGGGGCCGGGATTGCCCTTGCACGCGCCGTCGGTCGCGATCTCGACGCGCGGCGGCTCAGGCGGCGACATAGTGATCGAGACGCCGCAGGAAGGCGAGCGGATCCTTGCGCGTCACCAGCGCGTCGGCGGGCGTGTTGAGCCAGTCCCACGCGCGCGTCAGCAGGAAGCGCAGGCAAGCGCCGCGCGCCAGCGCGGAGAAAGCCGCGCGTTCGTCCGCGCTCAGCCCGTGCGCGGCGTCATAGCCCGCGACCAGCGCATCGCCGACGCCCGCTTGAAAGCGCGTGCCGTCGGCGGCGAACGCCCAGGCGGCATGGGCCACGGCGACATCCCACGCGCGTACCTCGCTGCACGCGAAATAAAAGTCGATGATCCCGCCGACCGCGTCGCCGCGCATCAGCACATTATCGGGGAACAGGTCAGCGTGGATGACCGCGCGCGGCAAGTCGAACGGCCAATGCGCGTCGAGCCACGCAAGCTCCTCCTCCACCCGCGCGGCGAGACCGGGTGCGATGGCGTCGAGTTCGCCGCACTTCGCGGCAAGCGCATGCCAGCCGGCGGGCCCGAGCGCGTTGGGCCGCTCGAGTTCGAAGTCCGCCAGCGTCGCGTGCATCCGCCCAAGCGTCGTTCCCGCCGCGTGCGCTTGCGCGGGAGTCGGACGCGAAACGGAAATGCCCGGCAGGAACTCGATCAGGCAGGCCGGGCGTCCGCATACCTCCTGAATCTGCGTCCCGTCGCGGTCCCTGACCGCGCGGGGGGCGGGAACTCCGCGATCGGCCAGGTGATCGGTCAGCGCGAGGAAGAACGGCAGGTCGGCCGCGTCGACCCGCTTTTCGTAGAGCGTCAGGATGAAACGCGCGCGGTCGGTGTCAATCAGATAGTTGCTGTTCTCGACGCCCTCGGCGATGCCCTTGGCGGAAACCAGCGCGCCGGCGTCGTAAAGAGAGAGAAGCGCGGCGATTTCCTCCGCCGCGACGTGGGTATAGACGGCCACGTCAGGCCGCGAGTTCGTGCGGCAGCTTGAACTCGATCGATTCGACCGTGGTCTCGATCTCTCGCTCGATGATTTCGAAATGCTCGCCGAGCCTGTCGACGACTTCGCGCACCAGGATCTCCGGCGCCGACGCGCCCGCGGTGATGCCGAGCGTCTTCGGCCGGCCGAGCCAGGCGAAGTCGATATCAGCGGCGTTCTGGATGAGCCGCGCCCGAACGCCCGCGCGCTCGGCGACTTCGACGAGGCGTAGCGAGTTGGACGAGTTCGGCGCACCGATCACCAGCATCGCGTCGCAAAGCGGAGCGATCCGCTTCACGGCCTCCTGCCGGTTCGACGTCGCGTAGCAGATGTCCTCGCCGCGCGGTCCCTGGATCGCCGGGAAGCGTCGCCTGAGCGCCGCGACGATCTCCGCTGTATCGTCGACCGACAACGTCGTCTGCGTCAGGAAGGCGAGATTGTCCGGGTTCGCTGGCGCGAGCGCGCCGACATCGTCGATCGTCTCTACCAAAGTCATCGAACTCTCGGGAACCTGGCCGAAGGTGCCGCTAACCTCGGGATGGCCGCGATGCCCGACGAAGACGATATGCCGTCCCGCCTCGACCAGCCGCTCGGCGCGGCGATGGACTTTGGACACGAGCGGGCAGGTCGCGTCGAGCCAGGTCAGGCTACGCGCCTCGGCATCGGCGACCACCGCCTTGGGTACCCCATGCGCGGAGAACACGACATGGCCGCCTTCGGGCACCTCGTCGAGCTCCTCGACGAACACCGCCCCTTTTGCGCGCAATTCATCGACGACGTGCCGGTTATGGACGATCTCATGCCGGACATGAACAGGCGCGTCCCGTTTTTTCAGCGCGAGCTCGACGATGCGGATCGCGCGATCGACACCCGCGCAAAAGCCGCGCGGCGCCGCGATCAAAAGGGTAAGGGGTGGCCGGTCCATCGCGTCCTTTGCTCTACGCGATTGCTTGCGCGCGCGGAACCCGGTTCCTATGAGGAGCGCGTCGCCGCTTCCCGAGAGTTGTCCCTTGTCCAAGCTCCTGCCGCTGATCCCTCTGCTGATCCTCGCCGCCTGCGCGAAGAGCGGCGACATCGATGAGACCGGCGGCGTCGCGGTCACGCGTTCGGCGTGTCCCGCGGTCGGTATCCCCGCACAGACCGGCGACATCACCCTGTTCGACCCGCCGACGAGCCGCGACGCGCGCGCGATCGACGTCGTCGCGACGCTCACCAACGTGCGCGGTAGCTGCGGCGATTTGAACGCGGACGTCGTCGCCAACGCAACCTTCGATATCGAGGCGCGGCGCGCCCATACGGCCGGCGCGCGCGATGTGACTTTCCCGTATTTCGCGACGATCGTTCGCGGCGGCAACGTCGTCGTCGCCAAGCGCGTCAACCGCGTGACCGTCCATTTCGTCGATGGCCAGGCGCGCGCGACAGCGCAGGCAAGCGGCGGCGCGGTGATCAACCGCGCGGCGGCGACGCTTCCAGCGGAAGTGATCGACCGGCTGCGCAAGAAGCGCAAGGCGACCGACGCCGACGCCTCGATCGACCCGATGGCCGCCCCCGACATCCGCACCGCCGTCGCGCGCGCGAGCTTCGAACTGCTCGTCGGCTTCCAGCTCACGGGTGAGCAGCTTCAGTATAACGCCACGCGCTGAAGCGGCGGTGGCGGATCGTCCGCTCGCCGCGATCGGCATGCGGCTCGCGTCGACATTGTTCCTGTCGGCGATGTTCGCGCTCGCGAAGGT
>JACDGO010000264.1 GCA_013821585.1 Sphingomonadaceae bacterium | reverse complement strand
GGCACCGATGAGAAACGGGATGGACGAGACCAACAGACACACTGCCGCTTTCGACGTGCGATAGATATCCGACACAGGCGCAATCCCTCCGTTGGGGTACGGAGGTTTGACACCATCTGTTGTCGATGCGGTTTCGTAGCGTCCTTAGTAGCGCGTTAGGCAAGAAAGGCTTCTGATGGGTCGCCCGCGAGGACGTGACGCACAGTAGGGGCGGGGGCGGGTTGCTATGATGCGATGATCGCAACTTGATCCCCGACTTGCATTTGCCCGTACAGCAGCCGGGCGAAGGCCGGCGGCACGCCGATGCAGCCATGTGTGGCCGCGCCTTCGTGCACGTTGCTCGCGTGAATCGCGACGCCATCTCTGGTCAGGCGCAACATGTACGGCATCTCTGCATCGTAAAGCGTCGAACGATGCACTTGCGCCTTTGCCAACACCGGGAAGACCCCGGAAGGGGTCGGCTTACCGTCGGCACCGAACAAAATAACCGTCGACCCTATCTCATGTCCGGCTCGAAAAACCGACAACGTCTGCTGCGCTAGATCGACCCGCACCCACGTCGGTCCGGGGGGGATCCCGCTATCATTCCAGATATAATCGCCGAAGTGCATCCGGCGGCGCATATTCAATATGCTGTGCACGGCGCGTCTCTGTCCGTCAGGCAGCACCAACGTCGCATGACGGTTAGCCGGGTAGATGATGCGCGCCTCGGTCGAAGGACCAACCTGAACTGAAAGTGGTCCAACTAGATCAGCATTCTGCGCAAAGCTGCTTGCCGTGACCCATCCCACACCGAGAATGATTACCCCGACCACGCTTGCAATAAGCCGCACGGGCTAACGCCTATTGCTGGTCATGGACGTGCCACTGCATTCGTCGCGCGCTCGGGCATCTCGCCGACGTTGTGATCGCAGGTTCGAACCGATTAAACAGAAGCCGGCAAACATCATCAGCCACGTCGCAGGCTCCGGTACAGCCGACACTCCAGGTGGAAGGATCCCTCCGCCACCACCCGTCGTCCCTCCGATGCCTCCGCCACCCGGCAAACCTCCAGCGCCTCCGCCACCGACGCCACCCGAAACGGCAAAAGAAACGGGCGAGGCTAGCGCGCCGATTGGCTGCAGCGGAATAGCAAGAGGCCCCTCACCTAGGAACTGCGGCGCTTCGAAAACGGGTTGAGCAGCGACCGGTGGTGCCGACGGGTGGAACCTCACATTGGGGAGGACGTGCTCGCTCGGAACCAGTCCAGTGACATCGCCAGGCGAAAATCCGATGTTGGCATAGGCGAGTTTGGTCTGGGCAAGCGCGCCTGCGCCTCGCGATCCCGGAGAACGATCGGCGAAGACAGATAATGCGTCGGCCAGAGCCGCTGCAGTAACTAAACCGCCTGCTCCTGCGCTGCTCATCAAATGGCCCGCAGGAAGAATTAGCAAAGGCAATGCCGCTAAGGCCCAAATCCGACGAGCTTTGAGTTTTGCAAAAAATACGTTTGGGCTGAGACTACGCATCATCGACCCCCTGTACACCTGAATCTCCTTTGTTCCTAATTGGTAGCTATCGTCGGATGCGATTTCGTTCAACCGTTCACGTTAAGGTTGGGGAACGCATTTTCATCTCAGCAATCGCTAGAGACGACCGTGATTTGGACCGACGAACTGTTGTGCGGCGCGGCCTTCGGTCACCCTCTGCACACGGCGGTCCTGGATTATTTGATCGGTCGAATCCAGAACGTCGCATAGCCCCGACAGGGCTCTGTCAAAAGGATGTGGCAGGGTGGCGGGGTGGCTGATAACTTGCGCGGATGAGCCGCAGATCGAGAGCGAGGCCGCCTAGCCCTTTTTCGGTATTTCCATTCGACGCCTGAAGTGATCCGCGAAGTCGTGATGCTGTACGCTCGGTTTCCGCTGTCACTCAGGAACGTAGAGGACTTGCTGTTCGAGCGGGGAATCGACCTCTGCCACGAGACGGTTCGATTCTGGTGGAACCGCTTCGGCCCGACGTTCGCAGGCGACATCAGGCGGCAGCGCGTCTCGGCGATGCGCGGCTTCCGCCATTGGCGATGGCATCTCGACGAGATGTACGGGAAGCTGGGCGGCGAGATGGTGTACCTGTGGCGCGCCGTCGATCACGAGGGCGAGATCCTCGAGAGCTAGTCGCTCGTGAAAAACGCTGAGAGGCGCGGGAAAGCGCGGGTTTTGGGGAAATCGAAGTATTGAAAATCGCAAGGGTTTGAGGATTTGCGACGAAAAGCTTGCAAATGCGCTCGGCCGTGCACGCAGGATCTTCCCCTCGGAATCGGTCTGTGATTCACTTGGGCAGGACGAGACGACGAGGGGTTTCGCGATGCTGCCGAAGAAGCCGAAATTGCGCGATGACGAGCTGTTCCGGATGCAGCTCACCAACATGATCGACATGGAACACCCGCTGGTGAAGTTGGCGGGGCTGATCGACTGGGCGCGGTTCGACGAGGCGTATGGGCGGTTTTATACGCAGAAGGGCCGGCCAGCGCTGCCGACACGGCTGATGGCAGGGCTGCATCTGCTCAAGCACATGGAAGCGCTGTCTGACGAGGCGGTGTGCAAGCGCTGGGTCGAGAACCCCTACTTCCAGTATTTCTGCGGCGAGCAGTTTTTCCGCCACAAGCTGGTGCTCGATCGGTCGTCAATGACGCGCTGGCGCGGGCGGATTGGCGCGGACAAGCTCGAACTGCTGCTGGCCGAGACGCTGGTGGTGGCGATGCGCACGCAGGCAGTGACACCCCAGGCGTGCGAGCGCGTGACGCTGGATACGACGGTGCAGACCAAGGCTGTCGCGCATCCCACCGACAGTCACTTGCTGATGCGCGGCATCGAGCTGCTCAACCGCCTTGCCAAAAAGCATGGGCTCGTCCTGCGCCAATCCTTCGTGCGGGTCGGGCGCAGAGCAAGGCGCGATGTGTCGCGGCTGATCCACGGTCGGGGCCACAAACAGGCGATGCGCTGGGTCCGCAAGATGCGCACCTGGCTCGGGCGACTGGATCGCGACATCGGCCGCAAGATCGCTGGCAACGAGGCGCTGGAAGCCGCCTTTGCGCTCGCGCGCGAGCGCGTCGCGCGGATCCTCACCCAGAAAGCGGGCGACAGCGACAAGCTGTACGCACTGCACGCGCCCGAGGTCGAATGCATCGCCAAGGGCAAGGCCAGGGCGCGCTACGAATTTGGCGTGAAGACCTCGATCGCCGTCACCAATGCGCGCACCGCCGGCGGTCAGTTTATCGTCGGCATGCAGGCGCTGCCAGGTAGCCCGTATGACGGCCACACGCTGAGCGGACAGATCGAGCAGGTCGAGCGGCTGACCGGCATCGCCATCGAGCGTGCCTATGTCGATCGCGGCTACCGCGGCCACAAGCATACCGGCAAGGCTGAGGTCTATATCGCCCACACCCGCGGGATCTCGTCACCGACGATCCGGCGCGAGCTCCGTCGCCGGAACGCGATCGAGCCGATTATAGGCCACACCAAATCCGATGGTCTGCTCGAGCGCAATCATCTCGCCGGCGCTACCGGCGATGCGATCAACGCCATTCTCGTTGCCGCCGGGCATAATATGCGCCTGCTCGTCGCCTGGCTGACCGCTCTTTGGCGTGCCTTGATCACGGCATGGCTCTCAACCCTGCAGCCCACGCTCGCCGTCGCCTAACGCCGTAGCCAGCGATGCCAGCCCGTCGCCAGCCTCGCGCTCGTTGCCGCTCGCTCCCAAAACGCATTGTTCACGGACGACTCGCTAGCGGTCATTGCGCTCGAAAGAATATGACTCACGGTGCCAGAAGTGGCTCCGGTCGTCTGCACAGGCTCGCGGCTTGGATAAGTGGATCGCCGCTGGTTGATCATGCCGCTGCGAGAAGCGGCTGGTCGATGTATATCTGGTCGGGCGTGCGGCCGCCAAGGGCTGAGTGCGGACGGACGCTATTATAAAATGCGAAGTATCGACCGATGCCGGTGCGGGCCTCGGGGACCGATGCGTAGGCGTGCAGGTATACCTCCTCGTATTTCACCGAGCGCCAGAGGCGCTCAACGAACACGTTGTCGCGCCAGCAGCCCTTGCCGTCCATGCTGATGGCGATCTGCTCGCGGTGGAGGACGGCGGTGAAGGCGGTACTGGTAAATTGCGAACCCTGATCGGTGTTGAAGATCGTGGGTTTACCGTAGCGTGCCAGCGCTTCC
>JACDGO010000263.1 GCA_013821585.1 Sphingomonadaceae bacterium | reverse complement strand
GTCATGATAGAACGCTACTCGCGACCCGAAATGGTGGCTCTCTGGTCGGCCGAAAGCCGCTTTCGCATCTGGTTCGAGATCGAGGCGCACGCGCTCGACGCGATGGCCGATCTCGGCGTCGTGCCGCGCGAAGCGGCGAAGGCGGTGTGGGAGCGCGGCGCGTTCGAGGTCGACCGCATCGACGAAATCGAGCGCGAGACGCGTCATGACGTTATCGCCTTCCTCACCAACATCGCCGATCACGTCGGCCCCGAGGCGCGCTTCCTCCATCAGGGGATGACCAGCTCGGACGTGCTCGACACCTGCCTCGCGATCCAGCTGGCGCGCGCGTCGGACATTCTGATCGCGGACATCGACGCGCTCCTCGCCATCCTCAAGCGGCGTGCCCATGAGCACAAGCTGACGCCGACGATCGGCCGCAGCCACGGCATTCACGCCGAACCCGTGACCTTTGGGCTGAAGCTCGCGCAGGCCTATGCCGAATTCGCGCGCAACCGCGAACGGCTGATCGCGGCGCGCAAGGACATCGCGACCTGCGCGATCTCGGGCGCAGTCGGCACTTTCGCCAACATCGATCCGCGCGTCGAAGCGCATGTCGCCACAAAAATGGGGCTGACGGTCGAGCCGGTCTCGACGCAGGTAATCCCGCGCGACCGCCACGCGCTGTTTTTCGCGACCCTCGGCGTTATCGCCTCGTCGATCGAGCGGCTGGCAATCGAGATCCGCCACCTTCAGCGAACCGAGGTGCTAGAAGCGGAGGAATATTTCGCGCCCGGACAAAAGGGCTCGTCGGCGATGCCGCACAAGCGCAATCCCGTGCTGACCGAGAATCTCACGGGCCTCGCGCGCATGGTAAGGAGCGCGGTCGTGCCGGCGATGGAGAATGTCGCGCTCTGGCATGAACGCGACATCTCGCATTCGAGCGTGGAGCGGATGATCGGCCCCGACGCGACGATCACGCTCGACTTCGCGCTCGCCCGGCTGACCGGCGTCGTCGACAAGCTGCTCGTCTACCCCGAGCGAATGCAGCGCAACCTCGATCGGATGGGCGGTCTCGTCCACTCGCAGCGCGTGCTGCTCGCGCTGACGCAGGCGGGCATGAGCCGCGAGGACGCCTATGCCGCGGTCCAGCGCAATGCGATGAAAGTGTGGGAATCGGACGGGGCCATGTCGCTGATGGAGCTGCTCAAGGCCGACCCGGACATCACCGCGCATCTGTCGGCGGCCGAGATCGAGGACAAGTTCGATCTCGATTATCATTTCAGGCACATCGAAACGATCTTCGCACGCGTATTCGGATGATTGCATAATCTGCAATCGTTCGCGCAATCATTGCGATTGTCATACTACATCGGATCGCTAGGATTTTCGCGCCGCGCTCTTGCGGCACATTTGGGAGCTTCGCACCATGCGATCGTTCGAAACCGCGGCGTTCGGCGTCGCGGCGATGATCGCCCAGGTGCTGGTCGTCGCCGCGCTTTTCGCGGCCTGACGCCAGCTCCGGGCACGCCGCCCGTTCCGTTTCGACGGAGCGGGCGGATCGCCCCGTCGCCTAGATCAGCGCATCCTTGAGCTTCGCGAAAAAGCCCGTCGCCTGCGGACATTCGTCGCCCGTCTCGGTCGCCCGGAATGCTTCGAGCAATTCCTTTTGCTTCGCGCTCAGGCGGGTCGGCGTCTCCACCTCGATCTGGATGACCATATCGCCCGCGCCGCGCCCATTGAGCACGGGCATGCCGGCGCCGCGCTGGCGCAGCTGTTTGCCCGACTGGATCCCGGCGGGGATGCGGATTTCGTGCGGCGTCCGGTCGAGACCGGGGACGGTGATCGTTCCGCCGAGCGATGCGGTGGTGAAGCTGATTGGCGCGCGCGCGAACAGCGCCGTCCCCTCGCGCTCGAAGAGCGCGTGGCGAGCGACATGGAGAAAGATGTAAAGATCGCCCGCAGGCGCGCCGCGCGCGCCCGCCTCGCCCTCGTCCGACAGGCGGATGCGAGTGCCTTCGTCGACTCCCGGCGGGATGTTGACGCTCAGCGACTTCTGCCGGTCGACGCGCCCCTCGCCGCGACATGCCGGGCACGGATCAACGATCACCTGACCCGCGCCCTGGCACGAGGGACAGGCACGCTCTACGACGAAGAAGCCCTGCTGGGCGCGGACCTGCCCGCGCCCGCCGCACGTCGGGCATTGTCGCGCCGAGGTGCCGGGTTTGGCGCCCGAGCCGCCGCAAGGCTCGCAATGCGCGGAGACGTCGATGGCGATCTCTGTCGCCTTGCCGTGGAATGCGTCCTCCAGGCTGATCTCGAGGTCGTAGCGCAGGTCGGCGCCGCGCCGCGACCCGGCCTGACGTCCGCGGCCGCCGCCCATGAATTCGCCGAAGATATTCTCGAAGATGTCGGAGAAGCCCTCGAAGCCGGCTCCTCCTCCGCCACCGCCATTCTGGAACGCCGCCTTGCCGAAACGGTCGTAGGCGGCGCGCTTCTGCGGATCGCGCAGGCAGTCATAGGCTTCGGAGATCGCCTTGAAGCGCGCCTCCGAGTCGTGGCAGCCGGGGTTCTTGTCGGGATGGAATTTCATCGCGAGCTTGCGGTACGACGACTTGATCACGCCATCGTCCGCGGTGCGCTCGACCTCGAGCAGCTCGTAATAGTCAGCGTCGATCACTTTTGCCCCCGCCCCTTCGCCGTCGCCCCAGCGAAGGCTGGGGCCCATGGCCCGCCTGCCATGGATGCCAGCCTGCGCTGGCATGACGGATATGGGTCACTGTCGCTTACGCCTTGGCGCTGTCGTCCACTTCGGAGAATTCGGCGTCGACGACATCCTCGCCGCCGCTCTCTCCGGCCGGAGCCTCGGCGTCGGGAGAGGCCTGCGCGGCCTGCTCCTTTTCGTAGATCGCCTGACCCATCTTCATCGCGACCTGCGCGAGCGCGCGCGCCTTTTCGGTCATCGCCGCGGGGTCGCCGCCTTCGACCGCGGTCTTGGTCTCGGCGACCGCCGCCTCGATCTCGCCTTTCAGCGTCTCGTCGATCTTGTCGCCGTTGTCGGCGAGCTGACGCTCGGTCGTGTGGATCAGGCTTTCGGCGTTGTTTTTCGCCTCGGCCGCCTCGCGGCGCTTCTTGTCTTCCTCGGCGAACTGCTCGGCGTCGCGGACCATCTGGTCGATGTCCGCGTCCGACAGGCCGCCCGACGCCTGGATCTTGATCTGCTGCTCCTTGCCGGTTCCCTTGTCCTTGGCGTGGACGTTGACGATGCCGTTCGCGTCGATGTCGAACGTGACCTCGATCTGCGGCACGCCGCGCGGCGCGGGCGGAATCCCGATCAGGTCGAACTGGCCGAGGATCTTGTTGTCCGCGGCCATCTCGCGCTCGCCCTGGAACACGCGGATCGTCACCGCCTGCTGGTTGTCGTCGGCGGTCGAATAGGTCTGCGATTTCTTGGTCGGGATCGTCGTGTTGCGGTCGATCATCCGCGTGAACACGCCGCCCAGCGTCTCGATGCCGAGCGAAAGCGGCGTCACGTCGAGCAGCAATACGTCCTTAACGTCGCCCTGAAGCACGCCCGCCTGGATCGCCGCGCCGAGCGCCACGACCTCGTCCGGGTTAACGCCGGTGTGCGGCTCCTTGCCAAAGAAGTTCTTCACGACTTCGCGGACGCGCGGCATGCGCGTCATGCCGCCGACAAGGACGACCTCGCTGATCGCGTCGACCTTGAGGCCCGCGTCGGCGAGCGCCTTCTTGCACGGCTCGAGCGTGCGCGTGATCAGGCTCTCGACCAGCTTTTCAAGGTCGGTGCGGCTGATCGCCTTGACGAGGTGCTTCGGTCCCGTCGCATCGGCGGTGATGAAGGGCAAATTGACCTCGGTCGTCGCCGCCGAAGACAGCTCGATCTTCGCCTTCTCCGCGGCTTCCTTCAGCCGCTGCAGCGCGAGCTTGTCCTTGGTGAGATCAATGCCTTCGGTCTTCTTGAAGTCCGCCGCGAGGAACTCGACCACCTTGGCGTCGAAGTCCTCGCCGCCGAGGAAAGTGTCGCCGTTGGTCGACTTCACCTCGAACACGCCGTCGCCGATCTCGAGGATCGAGATGTCGAACGTGCCGCCGCCGAGGTCGTAGACCGCGATCGTCTTGCCGTCCTGCTTCTCGAGCCCATAGGCGAGCGCCGCCGCGGTCGGCTCGTTGATGATGCGGAGCACGTTGAGGCCCGCGATCTTGCCGGCGTCCTTGGTCGCCTGA
>JACDGO010000262.1 GCA_013821585.1 Sphingomonadaceae bacterium | reverse complement strand
ACTGCGGGCCGGGCAGCTTCACGGGCATTCGCGTCGGCGTCGCCGCGGCGCGCGGGCTGGCGCTCGGCTGGGGCGTGCCCGCGGCGGGCTTTTCGGCGCTCGCGCTGATCGCGGGGCGCGCCGACGGAGACGAGGAGATCGTCGCGGCGATGCCTGCGGGGCACGGCGAACTGTTCGTCCAGGGTTTCGCGCGCGATCCGTTTCGGCCGGTCGGCGCGGTCGCTTCGCTCGCGCCGGATGCCGCACGCCGTTTTGCGGGCGATCGGGAAATTGTCGAAGACTCGACCGCGCTCGATGCGCGCCATGCCGCTGATCTGCCCAAGGTGCTGAGATTACTGCCGCCCGCTCCCATCTATGGCCGCGCGCCCGACGCGAGGCCACGCGCATGAATATCTCAATGGGAAGCGCCGACAACCTCGACGCGGTGATGCGCGTGATGGCGGCGGCGTTCGATCCGCGCTTCGGCGAGGCTTGGACCGCGAGCCAATGCCTCGGCGTGCTGGCGATGCGAGGGAGCACGCTGCACATCGCTTGCGACGCGGGTGATTCCCTTGCCGGATTCGCGCTCGCGCGGACGATCGTCGGGGAATGCGAGTTAATGCTGCTTGCGGTCGATCCGCGCGCGCGGCGGCGCGGCGTCGGCCGCGCGTTGCTCGACGCCGTAGTGCGCGATGCGATGGCGGCCGGCGCGAAGTCGCTGCACCTCGAAGTAAGATCAGGCAATGATGCAATTTTCCTCTATTCGTCGGCAGGACTTGCACAAATCGGATCGCGCAAGAGCTATTATCGGGGAGCCGGCGGGCAAATGTTCGACGCGGCGACTTTTCACCGCGTATTGATTTAAAAATTGAACCGTGACGCCGAAGTCGAACGGACTTACACGTGTGTCAGCGAGACGGATTCGACTAAAAGCCGAACACGTCACGTCAACTAAATCACCAAAGGGCGAGGAACATGCCAGACACTTCCGAATTGCAAGAAACGTTCATCACGCTGACCGCCGACATCGTCGCCGCGCACGTCAGCAACAACAGCGTCGCCGTCAACGACCTGCCGGTGCTGATCGCCAATGTTCATGGCGCGCTCGTCACGCTTGGCGGCCCCGCCCCCGCCCCCGAAGTCAAGCAGGAGCCGGCGGTTTCGATCCGCTCGTCGATCAAGCCCGACTATGTCGTGTGCCTGGAAGACGGCAAGAAGCTGAAGATGCTCAAGCGCCATTTGATGACGCATTATCAGATGACGCCCGACCAATATCGTCAGAAGTGGGGCCTGCCCGCGGACTATCCGATGGTCGCGCCCAACTATGCCGAACAGCGCCGCACGCTCGCCAAGAAGATCGGCCTCGGCACCAAGCGCCGCAAGACGGCGGCGCGCTGATTGCTTTTGCGGTGACGCCGGCGTTCGGCTAGCGTCACCGCAATGCATCGCAGAATCGACATCGAGGCGCTGTGCGCCGAAAAGGGTCTGCGCATCACCGAGCAGCGCCGCGTGATCGCGCGCGTGCTGTCCGAGGCCGAGGACCACCCCGACGTCGAGGCGCTGCACGCGCGCGCCTCGGCGGTCGATCCCGGCATCTCGATCGCGACCGTATATCGCACCGTCCGCCTGTTCGAGGAGGCGGGCATTCTCGAGCGTCACGATTTCGGCGACGGCCGTTCGCGCTATGAAGCGGCGGCAGAGGCGCACCACGACCATCTGATCGATGTCGAGACGGGCCGCGTGATCGAGTTCGTCGACCCCGAGCTCGAGGCGCTGCAAAAGGTCATCGCCGAAAAGCTCGGCTTCCGCCTCGTCGATCATCGCATGGAGCTCTATGGCGTCGCGCTCGATCGCAAGAGCTGAGGGCTTCGCCTTTCGCGCCTGGTTCCGCGTCGCGACCATCGCCATTCTGTTGCTCGCCTGTCTGCCGCTGCATGGGGCGTGGCGGCTGCTCGGCCTGCGCTCGCCGTGGCCCCGCGCGTTCCTGCGCGGCGCGGCGCGTGCGGCGGGCGCGAAAGTGACGGTCACGGGCGCGCCGCTGACGCGCGACGTGCTCTATATCGCCAATCATCTAAGCTGGCTCGACATATTGGCGCTGGCGGGGCCGACAGGAACGGCGTTCGTCGCCAAGGCCGACATGGCGCCGTGGCCGGTGATCGGCTGGCTGGCGACGCTCAACAACTCGGTCTATGTCTCGCGCGAAGCGCGGCTCGACGCGGGCGCGCAGGCGGGGCTGCTGCGAGCCGCGCTCGAAACGCACCAGCCGCTGGCGATCTTTCCCGAAGGGACGACCGGCGACGGCGTCGCGCTGCTGCCGTTCCGTTCGTCGCTGCTCGCCGCGGTCGCGCCGCCTCCGGACAGCGTCGCGATCCAGCCGGTGGCGATCGACTATGGCCCGGCCGCGGCCGGGATCGCGTGGACCGGCGACGAAAGCGTGGGACACAATGCGATGCGCGTGATGCGCCGGCCCGGACGGCTGGCGGTCACGCTCAATTTCCTCGATCCGCTGCCGCCCGCCGGGTTGTCGGACCGCAAGGCGATCACCGCGCAGGCGCGCGCGGCGATTGCCGCCGCGCTCGGGCAAAGCCAGGGCCTGTCCTCATAAACGGCAACGGTCGTGACGGAGCGGATTTTGGCGCGAGGCGAGGAGCGAGGAGGGAGCAATGCTCTTGCATCGTGGCCGACGAGCGACGCGGCCTCACGCCAAAAGGCGCCCGCCGCTTCGCGGTCGTCCAGAGAAGGGCGCTGGACGTCGTCGACCGGCTTGTCCGTATCGCCGATACGGCCTGCACCGCCCTCCTAGCCAGCGCCCTTCTCCGGACGATCCCGACCATTGCCGCTTATGAGGACAGGCCCTAGGGCGCGCGGCGATGACCCGCCCCGCCCCCAAATCCTTTCACGTCAAGTCCTTCGGCTGCCAGATGAACGTCTATGACGGCGAGCGCATGGGCGAACTGCTCGGCGCGCGGGGGCTGTCGGAGACGAGCGCCGCCGACGCCGATCTCGTCGTGCTCAACACCTGCCATATTCGCGAGCGCGCGGTGCACCGCGTCTATTCGGAAATCGGCGCGCTGCGCCGCGACGACGGCACGCGCCCGATGATCGCGCTCGCCGGCTGCGTCGCGCAGGCGCAGGGCGACGCGGTGCGCACGCGCGCCCGGGACGTCGACATCGTCGTCGGCCCGCAAGCCTATCATCGCCTGCCCGCGCTGATCGACGCGGCGGCCGGCGGACGCCCGGCGATCGATACCGACATGCCCGCCGCGTCCAAATTCGGCGCGTTGCCCGCGCGGCGAAACGCGGGGCCGAGCGCGTTCCTGACGGTGCAGGAAGGCTGCGACAAGTTCTGCACCTATTGCGTCGTGCCCTATACGCGCGGAAGCGAAGTCTCCCGCCCGTTCGCGGCCATCCTCGACGAGGCGAAGGCGCTGATCGACGCGGGCGCGAAGGAGATCACGCTGCTCGGCCAGAACGTCAACGCCTGGGCCGACGGCGCGCGCGGCCTGCACGACCTGATCGCCGCGCTCGACTGTCTGCCCGGCCTGTATCGCATCCGCTACACGACCAGCCATCCCGCCGACATGACGCAAGGGCTGATCGACGCGCACGGCCATGTTGAAAAGCTGATGCCCTATCTCCATCTGCCCGTTCAGTCGGGGAGCGACCGCATCCTGAAAGCGATGAACCGCAGCCACGACCGCGCGTCCTACCTCCGCCTGATCGAGCGCGTCCGCGCGGCGCGGCCTGACATCGCGCTGTCGGGCGATTTCATCGTGGGCTTTCCGGGAGAAACCGACGGCGATTTCGAAGCGACTTTGAGCATCGTCGCCGAAGCGGGCTATGCCGCCGCGTTCAGCTTCACCTATTCGCCGCGCCCCGGCACTCCGGCCGCGACGATGGACGCGAAGGTGCCGAAAGCGGTCGGCGACGAGCGGCTCCAGCGGCTTCAGGCGGCGATTGTCGCGCGCCAGCTCGCGTTCAACCGCGCGAGCGTCGGCAAGCGATGCGAAGTCCTGATCGAGCGCAAGGGCAAGCGTCCCGGCCAAATGCTCGGCAAGTCGCCGTGGCTGCAATCGGTGGTGATCGAGAACGGCCCGCCGCCGGGCGCGCTGGTCGAAGTCGAGATCGTCTCGGCGGGGCCGAACAGTCTTGGCGGCGCACGTTTCGCTCCATCGGCGCTGGTGCTTGTAGATTAAACCTTTAAGGTGTATCAACGCCATGCGGGCGTCTGGTTAGGAGCGTGGTCACACGA
>JACDGO010000261.1 GCA_013821585.1 Sphingomonadaceae bacterium | reverse complement strand
ACAAGACGATGACCTTTCTCACCGAACGCGTCCCAAAAAATTGGCCTGCTTACTGTGACTCGGTCACTGACAATTTCCGCGTCATCAATCCCTCAGATTTTCGGGTTCTGACGTAGACGGAGTATATCATCGAAAATGAGAGATGGTCTGCCACATTGCGCATCGCGCTCCCAGCGGTCCCGATCACTTTACCGGTGGGGCACCGCGATGTCCCACTTCGTCCCGGATTGATCGCGGCTGCCGGGCGCGTCTGCATTGTAAGCTGGCCACTAGCGTGTCCCAGTCGATCAGCCACAAATTCTTCGAAGTGCGCTGACAACCTCTAGGTCGATCTCGATCTCCCTCATGTTTCGACAGATACACGATATACCGATCCTGTAATTTCGGAATTCACGCTTTCAGGCGCCATTACGAAATTTGCGGCCGATGACTTGGCTAGAGCCAAGCCCAAAATCCGTATAGCTTCGATTAGCGTTTTTTTCGGCATTGTTCTGGCCGATTAGCAAGCTAAATGGCGGGAATTCGACACGATGCTCGCGAAAACCCCGGAAGTTCTTCAATCCTAGCGACTTTAGCATCGAATGTGCCTACTCCGCCGCAACCCCCGCCTGCCCGAACATGTCGACCTCGTCGCCCGCCGCGCCGTCCTCGTTCGCCGCCGGCCCCGCCTTCGCCGCCTTGCGCTTGTCGAAGCTGTCCCACACCTCGCCCCAGTTTCCGCGCGTCGCGGCCTTCGAATATTCGGTCGCGCGCGTTTCGAAGAAATTGGCGTGCTCGACGCCGTTGAGGAGCGGCGCGAGCCAGGGCAGGGGATGGTCGTCGATCATGAACATCGGCTTCATGCCGAGCTGGCTGAGGCGCCAGTCGGCGATGTAGCGGATATATTTCTTGATCTCCTTGGGGCTCATCCCCGGCACCGGTCCCTGCTCGAACGCGAGGTCGATGAACGCGTCTTCCAGGCCGACGGTCGTGTGGCACACGTCGCGGATGTCGCTGACCACCGCCTTGGTCAGGCAGTTGCGCTCGTGGACGAAGGCGTGGAACAGCTTGGTGATCCCCTCGCAATGCAGGCTCTCGTCGCGCACGCTCCAGCTGACGATCTGGCCCATGCCCTTCATCTTGTTGAAACGCGGGAAATTCATCAGCATCGCGAAGCTCGCAAACAATTGTAATCCCTCGGTAAAACCGCCGAACATCGCGAGCGTCCGGGCGATGTCCTCGTCGGTCTCGACGCCGAAGGTGCTCAGGTAATCATGCTTGTCCTTCATCTCCTTGTATTGAAGGAACATGCCGTATTCGCTCTCGGGCATGCCGATCGTGTCGAGCAGATGGCTGTACGCGGCGATGTGGACCGTCTCCATGTTCGAAAAGGCGGCGAGCATCATCTTGATCTCGACCGGCTTGAACACGCGCGCGTATTTGTCGTGATAGCAGTCCTGCACCTCGATATCGGCCTGGGTGAAGAAGCGGAAAATCTGCGTGAGCAGGTTGCGTTCCTGGTCGGTCAGCTTCTGCGCCCAGTCGCGGCAATCCTCGCCCAGCGGCACCTCCTCGGGCATCCAGTGGATCTGCTGCTGGCGCTTCCAGAAGTCGTAAGCCCACGGATATTCGAAGGGCTTATACTGGTTGCGGACTTCGGTGAGGGACATGGGAACGGGCCTTTGCGGAGCGATGCGACGAAACGCGAGGGATATGCGTTGGGGGTGCGATTGACCTCAAGGAGACGAGCCGTGGCCGACCTTTCGCAGATCAAGGAACATGCCGAAGTGATCGGCGCCGACGGCGTGCATGTCGGCACGGTCGATCATGTCGACGGCGACCGCATCAAGCTGACCAAGGCCGACAGCGGCATGGGCGGGCATTCGGGCCATCACCACTACATTTCCGGCGGGCTGGTCGCGGGCGTAGAGGACGGCAAGGTCCGTCTCAGCGCCAACGCCGATGTCGCCGTGACGTTCGAGGAAGAGGTTTAGGCGACCGCTTTGGCGGGTCACTGGCACGCCAAGCATTCGTCATAGTCCTTCTCGGCGAGTTCGATGACCGGGCGTTCGGCGGTGTTGTCCGCTTCCACCCCGCCGGCGAAGCCCGCGCGCTGGACGCTCTTCGACCGCAGATAATAGAGCGACTTGATGCCCAGTTCCCACGCGCGGAAGTGGAGCATGAGGAGGTCCCATTTCTCGACGTCGGCCGGGATGAACAGGTTCAGGCTGGTCGCCTGATCGATATAGGGCGTGCGGTCCGCCGCGAGTTCGAGCAGCCAGCGCTGGTCGATCTCGAAGCTCGTTTTGAAGGTGTCCTTTTCCTCCTGGTCGAGGAAATCGAGATGCTGGACCGATCCGCCCTGCTCGAGGATCGAGTTCCAAACCGCGTCCGAATTCTTTGCCTTTTCGGTCAGCAATTTCTCGAGATACGGGTTGCGGATCGACCAGCTCCCCGACAGCGTCTTGTGGGTATAGATGTTCGCGGGGATCGGCTCGATGCACGCGCTCGTCCCGCCACAAATGATGCTGATCGACGCGGTCGGCGCGATCGCCATCTTGCACGAAAAGCGCTCCATCACGCCGCGCTCCTCGGCGTCGGGGCACGCGCCGCGCTCGGTCGCGAGCAGCATTGACGCTTCCTCGGCCTTGCCGCTGATGTGCTTGAAGATCTTCAGGTTCCAGCTTTTCGCCATCGCCCCTTCGAACGGCAGCCCCCGCGCCTGGAGGAACGAGTGGAAGCCCATCACGCCGAGACCGACCGAGCGCTCGCGCGACGCCGAATATTTGGCGCGCGCCATCTCGGGCTCCGCGCGCTCGATATAGTCGGTCAGGACATTGTCGAGGAAGCGCATGACGTCCTCGATGAACATCTTGTCGCCCGACCATTCGTCCCACGTCTCGAGGTTGAGCGACGACAGGCAGCACACCGCCGTGCGGTCGTTGCCGAGATGATCCTTGCCTGTCGGAAGCGTGATTTCGCTGCACAGGTTCGAGGTCGAGACCTTGAGACCCAGTTCGCGGTGGTGGCGCGGCATCGTCCGGTTCACCGTGTCGGCGAAGACAATATAGGGCTCGCCGGTCGCGAGGCGCGTCTCGACGAGCTTCTGGAACAGCGAGCGCGCGTCGACCTTGCCGCGCTCCGACCCATCCTTGGGGCTGCGCAGCACCCATTCGTCGCCGCTGCGGACCGCTTCCATGAACGCGTCGGTCAGGAGGACGCCGTGGTGAAGGTTCAATGCCTTCCTGTTGAAGTCGCCGCTCGGCTTCCTGATCTCGAGGAACTCCTCGATCTCGGGGTGGCTGACATCGAGGTAGCACGCCGCCGAACCGCGACGCAGGCTTCCCTGGCTGATCGCGAGCGTCAGCGAATCCATGACACGCACGAATGGGATGATGCCGCTGGTCTTGCCGTTGAGGCCGACCGGCTCGCCGATCCCGCGGACATTGCCCCAATAGGTGCCGATCCCGCCGCCGCGCGCCGCGAGCCAGACATTCTCGTTCCAGGTGTCGACGATGCCTTCGAGGCTGTCGGGCACCGAATTGAGATAGCAGGAGATGGGGAGGCCGCGGCCCGTGCCGCCGTTCGACAGCACCGGTGTCGACGGCATGAACCACAGCCGCGAGATATAGTCGTAGAGCCGCTGCGCATGCGCGGCGTCGTCGGCGTAGGCGGAGGCCACGCGCACGAACAAATCCTGATAGGATTCGCCGGGCAGCAGATAGCGGTCCTTGAGCGTGTCCTTGCCGAAGTCGGTCAACAGCGCGTCGCGCCCATGATCGACCTCGACGGGGTGGATCTGCGGCGCGACTGCGGTGGAATCGTCGTGCAGCCGGGATTTCGCCGCCGTCACGGTGTCCATCACGTCCGTCGCCATGTCGCGCGCGCCCTCGCCTTCCCGAAAATCCATCGTCCTGCCCCCAAATGTTCCATCTTCGTTCGACTCGGGGACGAACCCCGCATCGTAGCAGCTTCGCGCCGCCGGCGGGAGTTTTTCCGCATCTTCGCGCGGTTCTTAAGGACGCAGCATCCTTCGTCGCGCGAATCGCGTCGCCAAGCGAGTGCCACTATCCCTTGTGTCGCCCCCGGCCAAAGCCGCTAGGCATAGTGCCTGATCCGTGGGACGACGCAATAGGGTAAATGCACGGACAACCAAACGGTTCGTCGCGCATTCGATTCGCTTCGTCCTCTGCCGCAGCGCAGCGACGCGCGGGATTTCCGCGCTTTTTCATGCGCGCAAGTGAACGATGCG
>JACDGO010000260.1 GCA_013821585.1 Sphingomonadaceae bacterium | reverse complement strand
CGACTTCGATCCCGAGGCCTTCGACATCGAGGCCGTCAACAAACACCTCGCCGCCGTCGCCAAACGGATCTGATCGATGCCGTCGAACACCCTGAGTAATTACACAGCCGCCACTCAGTCTCAACTTCTCTGCAAACTCGGCAGCTATTTTCGGAGCCCGAAACGTTGCCAATCCGCAGTCAAAGCGGCAAAGAATGTGGCGACAGCCGTAACTGCCTGCACCTGATCTGCTGTCATCCCGCCCGCGATACAGCGTTAGCCCGCTCAAACACTGCCTCGAACATACCCCGCGTCAGCCGCCCTGTATTTTGATTGTATCGCGAGCAATGATAGCTGTCGATCAGCACGCGTCCGCCCGGCATCGCGTGTTCCGCCAAATGTCCGAACTTCGCACTCGGCAAGTGCCCGCCGAGCGCCCGCACTGCGGATTGGTGCGCGATCTGGCCAAGGGCAACGAACACGCTCGCGTTGGGGAGGCGTGCGACCGCGGCTTCGAGGAAGGGGCGGCAGGTGCGAATTTCCTCCGGCGTCGGCTTGTTTTGGGGTGGCAGGCATTTGACCGAATTGAGGATGATCGCGCCCCTTAGTGCGAAGCCGTCGTCGATGCGCGCGTCGTAGGCGCCCGTGGTCAGCCCGAATTTGGCAAGCGTTTCGTAGAGCAGCGTGCCCGCGAAATCGCCGGTGAACGGCCGCCCGGTGCGGTTTGCGCCGTGCTTGCCGGGGGCGAGGCCGATGATCGCGATGGTCGCTTGGGGGTCGCCGAACGCGGAGACGGGCGCGTTCCACCAATCGGGAAATTCGGCGCGGCACTGGTGGCGGAACGCGACGAGGCGCGGACAGAGCGGGCAATCGCGCGGCGGCTCGACATCGGGCAGCGGGCTTTGGGGAAGCATCGCCGTTGCGATAGGGAGCGGGGGTGGCGGCATCAACCTACCTGATCGCGCTGGGATCGAACCGCGCCGCGCCGCGCCGAGCTCTTGTGCGTGGGGCCGGGGCCGTCGGCGCAATCGTGCAGTCCAAGGCCGTCGACAGCGCGCCGCTCGGCCTCGGCGGACGCACTTTCGCCAACGCCGTCGCCCTCATCGAAAGCGATCTCGACCCCCCCGCTCTACTCGCCCGCCTGAAGGCGATCGAGCGCGCGTTCGGGCGCCGTCCAGGCCGCCGCTGGGGGCCGCGGGTGCTCGATCTCGACATCATCGGCTGGTCGGGCGGCATCTGGGCGTCACCAGGACTGAGCATCCCGCATCCGGCGTTCCGGACGCGGCGCTTCGTGCTCGCGCCGCTGGTCGAGGTCGCGCCAGGCTGGCGCGATCCTGTCACCAACCTGACCGCTCGACAGCTCCTCTCGCGCCTTGACCGCGGGCGGCCGCGCCCATAGGTCGCCCCTCGCGCGGGCCCTTAGCTCAGTCGGTAGAGCAACTGACTTTTAATCAGTAGGTCGCTGGTTCGAATCCAGCAGGGCTCACCACATCACGCCGCCTTGCGCACTTTCGCCCGCTCCGGGTTCGAGAACACCATCGTCCCGTCGTCGACCTTGCCGAACTTGAGAGCCATCAGGTCGAGCGCATAGTTCTGGTGGACGCGCCAGGGGTTCTTGACCCCCTGCTTGGGGAACCGGTCGATCGCCCGGGTGACATAGCCCGAGCTGAAATCGAGGAAGGGCGCGGTCTCGACCGGGCCGGCGGCGACGGGCGTGCACTGGCGCAAGCCGCGTCTGCGCATCGTGTTCAAGAGGCGGCAGACATAGCCGCAGGTCAGGTCCGCCTTCAGCGTCCATGACGCGTTGGTGTAGCCGAACGAGGTGGCGATGTTGGGGATGCCGCTGAACATCATCCCCTTGTACTGAAGCGATTGCGACGGATCGGTCGCGACGCCGTCGACGGTGAGCGCTATCCCGCCCATGAGTTGCAGCTGAAGCCCCGTCGCGGTGACGATTATGTCGGCATCGAGGTGCTTGCCCGAGGCGAGCGCGATCCCGGTTTCGTCGAAGCGCTCGATCGTGTCGGTGACGACCGACGCCTTGCCTTCGCGCAGCGAGCGGAACAGGTCGCCGTCGGGAACGAGGCACAGGCGCTGATCCCACGGATTATAGCGCGGGTTGAAGTGCGTCGCGATGTCGTAGTCCGGCCCGAGTTCGTTGCGCACCATGCCGAGCAGCCGCTCCTTGACCTTCGCGGGCTTCCTGCGCGCGAGACGGAAGAACAGCGCGCCGAGGCCGACGTTCTTCATGCGAACGAGGCTATAGGCGAGCTTGGCGGGGAGGTGTTCGCGCAGCCAGTCGGCGATCGCATCAACCGCGGGGCGCGACACGACGTAGCTCGGAGAGCGCTGGAGCATCGTGACGTGCGCGGCGTCCTTCGCGATTTCGGGGACGATGGTGACCGCGGTCGCGCCGCTGCCGATCACGACGACGCGCTTGCCCGCGTAATTAAGGTTCTTCGGCCAATGCTGCGGATGGACGATTTGCCCGGCGAAATCGGCCGAACCGGGGAAGCCGGGCGAATAGCCGGCGGCGTAGTCGTAATAGCCGCTGCACATGAAAAGAAAGTTGCAGGTGAGCGCGAAGGGCTTGCCGCCATTCTCGCCCTCGACCGTCCAGCGGGCGTCGTCGGTCGACCAGACGGCGGACTTTACACGATGGCCGAAGCGGATGTGCGGGCGGATGCCGTATTCGTCGGCGGCCTCGTTCAGGTAATTGAGGATCGACGGCCCGTCGGCGATCGCCTTCGCCTCGGTCCACGGCCGATGCGCGAACCCGAGCGTGTACATGTCCGAGTCCGAGCGGATGCCCGGATAGCGGAACAGATCCCACGTCCCGCCGATGTCCGCCCGCCCCTCGAGGATCGCATAGCTGCGGTCCGGGCATTTGTTGCTGAGGTGCCAGCCCGCGCCGATACCGGAAATGCCCGCGCCGACGACGAGCACGTCGAAATGTTCGATAGCCATTCGCAACTCATTGCATCCGCCGGCGCGAAACGCTAGCCGGGAGCCGTGACAGGTCAAGGGAAGCCGGTACGAAACCGGCGCTGTTCCCGCAACTGTGACCGGCGAGCCGCGATCGCATCACGCCACTGGGAAACCGGGAAGGCGCGGTCGAAGCATTGACCCGGGAGCCAGGAGACCTGCCTGTCGCGTCGTTCTTCGGCCGTGCGGGAAGACGCGGGCGAACGGGGGCGTGCCCTCGCGTGACGACATGGGAGTCGTCATGCGAGGAGAAGAACCGTGATTTGTTTCAGGCCAGCCGCCGCGGCGCTCGCGCTGCTTCCCGTTCCCGCGTTCGCTGCGGACGATACCATCGTCGTGACCGCCATCGGCGCGCCGCAGGACGAGCGGCGAACGGGGCAGTCGATCACGGTGCTCGACCAAGCCGCGATCGAGCAGCGGCAGCTCCAGACCGTTTCCGACCTGCTTTCCACCACGCCGGGCGTCACCGTCTCACGCAACGGCGGGCCGGGTCAGCCGACGGCGGTGCGCATTCGCGGGGCGGAGGATGCGCAGACGCTCGTGCTGATCGACGGGGTGCGCGTCAACGATCCGTCGGCGCCCGCGGCTGCGTTCGACTTCGGCAATCTGCTCACCGGCAACATCGAACGGATCGAGGTGCTGCGCGGGCCGAACTCGGTGCCGTGGGGAAGCCAGGCGATCGGCGGCGTCGTCAACATCGTCACCGCGTCCCCGCCCGGCGATCTTTCCGGAAGCGTGCGCGGCGAATATGGCTATAAGAACAGCGCGCAGATCGTCGGCGAGGCGGGCGACCGCGTCGGCGCGGTGGCAGCGACGATCGGCGGCGGCTATTTCCGCGACGACGGCGTCTCGGCGTTCAAAGGCGGAAGCGAGCGCGACGGATACCGTCAATATGCGGCCGACGCGCGGGTCGAGGTGACGCTGAGCGACGTCTTCAACGTCGATCTGCGCGGCTATTACGCGCACAGCCGCGTCGATTTCGACGGTTTCCCGCCGCCCTTCTTCGTCTTCGCCGACACCGCCGATTCCGCCACGACGCAGCAGATCGTCGGCTATGCCGCGCTCAACGCGGCGTTCGGGAATTTCCGCGACCGGATCGCGTTCACGATCAACGATGTGAACCGCGACAGTTCCGCGAGCTTCGCCGCGCGCGGGCGCGTTGAGCGCATCGAATATCAGGGCGACGCGCGGATCGCCGAGGGGGTGCGCGCGGTGTTCGGGATCGAGCATGAGCATTCGCGCTTCGGCGACGGAACCTCGCGCGTTTCGACGCGGATCGACAGCGCC
>JACDGO010000259.1 GCA_013821585.1 Sphingomonadaceae bacterium | reverse complement strand
ACCGTAACCACGGCAACCGTCAAGCAGACATCCGCCACTCCGGCACGGAGGACTGGGGTCGTCCACCGCGTCGTCCATCGCCGGCCGGTTCGCTCGACACACACCGCGACCGAAAAGACGACGACAACGGTAACGACGCAACCGAACTGACCTTGGCTGTGCCAACGGTGTCCGCCTGAAAGTGCGCGAGGACGACAAGGAAGTCGCGGCGCTTGCCGCCCTCCGGGAAGTGGAAGCGGGGATGACGGTCGGCTTGGGTACGGGGACGACCGCCGCCTATTTCGTGACGCATCTTGCCGCGCGGGTTCGCTCGGGACTCGCGATCACCGCGGTGGCGACGTCGCGCTCGACCGAGAGCGCCGCGCGCGCCGCCGGCATCGCCGTCGCCGCTTTCGAGGACATGGCGTCGGTCGATCTGATGGTCGACGGCGTCGATGAGATCGACGATCGCCTGCGCGCGATCAAGGGCGCGGGCGGCGCGATGCTGCGCGAGAAGATTGTCGCGGCGGCGTCGCGGCGGATGACCGTGATCGCCGACGCCTCGAAGTGGAGCACCGCGATCGGACGAAAAGCAGTACCGGTCGAGGTGCTGCCCTTCGCGCGCGAATTCGTTCTCGCCGCGTTGCGATCGCTCGACGCGGGGCCGACGCTGCGGATGGCGGATCGGCGGCCCGCCGCGAGCGATCAAGGCAACCTGATCGTCGATTGCGCCTTCGCCGCCCTGCCCGATCCGGCCGCGACGGCCGCCGCCCTGTCCGCGATACCGGGAATCCTGGGCCATGGGCTGTTCCTGACCGAGGTCGACGCGGCCTATATCGCCGATGGCGGCGTGGTGACACGATACGACCGCTGACACATCGCAACCTCGCCCGCTCCGTCGCGTTGGTTGAAAGGGACAAGGAACGATCATGAACGGCAACGAAGTTATCGAGCGGCCCGCCGGCACGGAACGCGTGCACGAGGACGGCTCTCTCGAGAGGCTCACGATCGACACGATTCGCACGCTCGCCATGGACGCCGTGCAAAAGGCCAATTCGGGGCATCCGGGCACGCCGATGGCACTGGCGCCCGTCGGTTACACCCTGTGGTCGAGATTCCTGCGAACCGACCCGGCGGTGCCCGACTGGCCCAATCGAGATCGGTTCGTGCTCTCGGTGGGGCATGCCTCGATGCTGCTTTACGCGCTGCTCCATCTCGCGCGGGTCAAGGAGATCGACGCCGACGGCAGGCCGACCCGAAAACTCGCCGTCAGCCTCGACGACATCGAGCATTTCCGGCAGCTCGATTCGAAAACGCCGGGGCATCCGGAATACCGGGTGACGACGGGCGTAGAGACGACAACCGGCCCCCTCGGCCAAGGTTGCGGCAATTCGGTGGGCATGGCGATCGCCGAACGGCACCTGGCGGCGCATTTCAACCGGGACGGCTTTCCGGTGTTCGATCACGACATCTACACCCTGTGCGGCGACGGGGACATGATGGAGGGCGTGTCGAGCGAAGCCGCCTCGCTCGCCGGGCACCTGCGGCTCTCCAACCTGTGCTGGATCTACGACAGCAACACGATCAGCATCGAGGGGCACACCGATCTCGCCTTCATCGAGGATACGGGCAAGCGCTTCGAGGGATATGGCTGGAGCGTCTTCCATGTCGACGACGCCAATGACACGGCAGCCATCGCCGAGGCGCTCGCGACGTTTCGGGCGACGGGCGACAGGCCGACCTTCATCATCGTCCATTCGGTCATCGGCTGGGGCAGTCCACGCGCCAACAGCGAAAAGGCGCATGGTGAGCCGCTCGGCGAGGAGAATGTCCGCGCGACCAAGGAAGCCTATGGATGGCCCAAGGACGCGCAATTTCACGTACCCGATGGCGTCGCCGGGCATTTCCACGACGCGATCACGGCGCGCGGAAAGCCGTTGCGGGAGCAATGGGAAGCAATGTTCGAGAAGTATCGCGCGGCGCATGGCAATCTCGCCGCCGAACTCGATCGCGCGCGGGAGGGCAAGCTGCCCGACGGGTGGGACGACGGCGTGCCGGTATTCCCGGCCGACGCCAAGGGCATCGCCTCGCGCGAGGCGAACGGCAAGACGTTGAATGCGATCGCGCCCCATCTGCCGTTGCTGATGGGCGGCGCCGCCGACCTTTCGCCATCGACCAAGACCAACCTGACGTTCGAGGGCGCGGGATCGTTCGAGCCCGGCAGCTATGGCGGGCGCAACATGCATTTCGGCGTGCGCGAGCATGCGATGGGATCGATCGCGAACGGCATGGCGCTGTCGTATCTGCGGTCCTACACCGGCAGCTTCCTGGTGTTTGCAGACTATATGCGCCCGCCGATCCGGCTCGCCGCGATCATGGAATTGCCGGTCGTCTTCGTCTTCACCCACGATTCGATCGGCGTCGGGGAGGATGGGCCGACCCATCAGCCGATAGAGCAGCTCGCTTCGCTGCGCGCGATCCCGGGTCTCGACACGATCCGTCCGGGCGACGCCAACGAGACGGTGGAGGCGTGGAAGGTCGCGCTGACCCATACCCGCGAGCCGACAGTGTTGGTCTTTTCCCGCCAGGCGATCCCGACGCTCGATCGGAAGAAATACGCGCCTGCCTCCGGGCTGGCGAGGGGCGCCTATGTCCTCGCGGATGCGAAGGATGGCGACGCGGAGATCATCCTGATCGGCACCGGCAGCGAGGTGCCGCTTGCCGCCGCCGCCCACGAAAAGCTGACCGAGGCGGGCATCCGGTCGCGCGTCGTCTCGATGCCGAGCTGGTATCTGTTCGAGAAGCAGGACCAGGCCTATCGCGATTCGGTCTTCCCCAAAGCCATCGGCGCGCGGCTCGCGGTCGAGATGGGCAGCGCGTTCGGCTGGGATCGTTATGTCGGCGGCAAAGGTCGGACGATCACTATGTCGAGCTTCGGTGCCTCGGCGCCGCTCGCCAAGCTGCAAGACAAGTTCGGGTTCACCGTCCACAATGTCGTTAAGGCGGCCAGGGAAATGCTGGAGAAGACATGATGGGACTGCTCAACGACCTCGAAGCGAATGGCCAGGCCGTCTGGCTCGATTTCGTCGATCGCACGTTTCTCGCCGAGGGCGGACTCAAGAAACTTGTCGACGAGGACGGTCTGAGCGGCGTTACGTCCAACCCGTCGATCTTCGAAAAAGCGATGGGCCAAGGCGACGCCTATGACGAGAGCCTTGCCGCCTATGACCGGGAGCATCCGGACGCCGCGACGATCGATCGCTACGAGGCGCTGGCGATCGAGGATATCAAGGCGGCGGCCGACACGCTACGCCCGGTCTACGACCGGCTGAACGGCAAGGACGGCTATGTCAGCCTCGAGGTATCGCCTTATATCTCCGACGATACCGATGCGACAATCTCCGAAGCGGCCAAGCTGTGGGGACTGGTCGACAAGCCCAATCTGATGATCAAGATCCCCGGCACGCCGGCCGGCGGCCCCGCGATCGCCACGTCGATCTCCAGCGGCATCAACATCAACGTGACGCTGTTGTTTGGGATCGAGGCCTACAAAACCGTCGCGCTGGCCTATGTCGCGGGGCTCGAAAAGCGCCTCGCCGATGGACAGCCCATCGACCGGATCGCCAGCGTCGCGAGCTTCTTCGTCAGCCGGATCGACACCGCGATCGACAAGAAGATCGACGACCTCGGCAGCGGCGAGGCCAAGGCGTTGCGCGGCAAGATCGCGATCGCGAACGCGAAGATGGCATATCAATGGTATCTCGATTTCCTGAAGACCGACCGCTGGCGCGCGCTGGCCGCGAAGGGCGCGATGCCGCAGCGGCTGCTGTGGGCGTCGACCGGTACCAAGGATCCCGCCTATTCCGACGTGCTCTATCTCGACACGCTGATCGGCGCCGACACCGTCAACACCGTGCCACCCAAGACGCTCGACGCCTTTCGCGACCACGGCACGGTCGCCGAGACGCTTACCGCGGATATCGACGACGCGAAGCACGTTCTCGCCGAGGCCGGGCGGCTGGGACTCGATCTGAACGGCGTGACCGACCGGCTGGTCGAGGAGGGCGTCGCGTCTTTCGCCAAGGCGTTCGACGCGTTGCTCGCTTCGATCGCGAAGAAGCAGCCCGCGGCGGCGTAGTCCCGCTTTTTTCGGAGACCGGCATGAAGATCGGACTGATCGGCCTTGGCCGCATGGGCGGCAACATCGCGCGGCGGCTGATGCGCGCGGGCCACGAGACCGTCGTCTATGACCGCGACGCCGGCGCGATCGCCGATGTCGT
>JACDGO010000258.1 GCA_013821585.1 Sphingomonadaceae bacterium | reverse complement strand
CGACGCTCGTAATAGCCGCCACGGTTGTCGTAACCCCGGCTGTCGTAGCCCCGGCTGTCGTAACCCTGATTGCCATAGCCCTGATCGCCGTAGCTCTGGCTGTAGTAGTCGCCGCGCTGATAGCGCTGCGCGGCCGCGGGGGTCGCGGTAGCCAAACCGGTCAGCGCGGCGCTGGCGGCGGCCGCGAGATGGATCATGGTTTTCATCGGCTCGACTCCTTGCCTGGCGCGCGGTTCACGACGCCGTCCCGACCGCGACTAGGCCGATTCGGGTGGAGCGATGCTGAATGCGGCCGTTATGCGATGTTCAGGCGCGCCCCGACCGCTATGGCCGGGGAATGCGCCGGACGATCGCCTTCCTGCCCCTCTTGCTGGCGCAGTGCCTCGCCGAGTCCGACGGCGCGCACGCACCGATCTCCGGCCAGCCGATCGAGATCGCGGCGACGCCGGTGGCGCTTGTCGCGAATCATCCCGAATGGACGCGCGCCGGCGCGCTCCGCTTCGTCGCGGGTTGGCGGCTGACGAGTCCGGCGTCGGCGTTCGGTGGCCTGTCCTCGCTCGACGTGGAGGGGAGCGAGGTGACGGCGCTTTCGGACGCCGGGCTGATCGTCCGTTTCCATTTGGGGCGCTTCGGCCATGCCTCGCGCGCGCGCATCATTCCCGTGTCGCGCGGTTGCGGCGGCGGCATATTGGCGGCGGGGCGCGACACCGAATCGCTCGCGCACGATCCGGCGGGCGGGGGCTGGTGGATCGGTTTCGAGGGCCGCAATGTCATCTGCCGGCTGAGCGAAGACCTGGGCGGCGCCAAAGGCGTCACGGCGCCGCGGGCGATGGCCGACTGGCCCGATGTGAAAGGGGCGGAGACGATCCTGCGCCTGCGCGACGGCCGTTTCATCGTTTTCGCCGAAGGCGCCCCCGATGGCGGCGCGCTTCTCCCGGTGCTGCTGTTCGCCGGCGATCCCGCCGTCCCCGGCGCGGCCGTCACGCAAATGCGTTATCGGCCGCCCGACGCCTATAGCCCGACCGACGCCGCGCAGCTTCCCGATGGCCGCATCCTCGTGCTCAACCGGCGCTTTTCGATCTTCTCGTTGTTCACCGCGCGGCTGGTTCTGCTCGACCCCGTGCCGCTCAGGGCGGACGCAGTGCTTTCGGGCCGCGTCGTCGCGCGCTTCGCGCCGCCCGTCATCGCCGACAATTTCGAAGGACTGTCAGTGAGCGTCGAGGACGGCAAGCCTATTGTCTGGATCGTCTCCGACGAAAATTATCTGAGCTGGCAGCGCACGCTGCTGCTCAAGTTCGCTTTGAACTAAGCCGCCTTCGCCTTTTTGGCGATCGCGCGCTTGAGGCGGCGCGCCTTAAGGCTCAATTTGGTCTCCGCAGTCTTCGCGAGCCAGTTGTCGAGCCCGCCGACATGCTCGACCGAGCGCAGCCCGTGGGTCGAGACGCGCAGGCGCACGCTTTCGCCGAGCGCGTCGGAGAGGAGCGTGACGTTCTGCAGGTTGGGCAGGAAGGTCCGCTTGGTCTTGTTGTTGGCGTGGCTCACGTTGTGCCCCACCTGGCGGCCCTTGCCGGTCAGTTCGCAAATGCGCGACATCGCTCTAATCGTCCCGAAATCTGGATGGCTGGAAAGGGGCGCGCCTAGCCGCAAAGGCGTTCCGCGTCAATCGCGAGGCAACCGAACCGATCCCCGCTCGTTACGCACCCACATCATTGAAAAGGGTTGAGCTCATGCGCGCATTACTGGCAATCGTCCTCGTCGTCGTCATCGGGTTGATCGCGGCCGTCGCGTTCGGCCTGATCGACGTGAACAAGACGCAAGAGGGCAAGCTGCCCGAAGTCCGTGCCGAGGGCGGGCAGCTCCCGGGCTACGACGTGAAGACGGGCGAGGTGCAGGTCGGCACGACCAACACGACGGTCGAAGTGCCCAAGGTCGGCACCGAGACCAAGACGATCGCGGTGCCGACGGTGGCCGTCAAGAAAGCGCATTGATGCGCGGAAGCATCAAGCCCTGGGCGGTGGTCGCGGCGATCCCGCTGCCGCCGCTCGGCGTTTTCCTCGACCGCGGCATCGGCGCCCCCTTCTGGCTGACGTGCATGCTGACGATCGCGGCGTTCGTGCCTGGCATGATCTTCGCGCTGTTCCTGACGACGGTCTCCCCCGCCGCCTGACGCGCTGCTAGGAAGGCAGGATGGGTTTCCCCCTCCCGCCGCCGATGCGCGCCGCGCTCGATGTCGCCGCCGACGCGGGGCGGGCGGGAGAAGTGCCGGTCGGCGCGGTCGTCACGCGCAACGGCGCGGTGATCGCAAGCGCCGCCAACCGCACGCGCGCCGACCTTGATCCAAGCGCGCATGCCGAGATCGTTGCGATCCGCGCGGCGTGCGCGGCGCTCGGGCAGGACCGGCTGACCGGCTGCGACCTGTGGGTGACGCTCGAGCCGTGCGCGATGTGCGCGGGCGCAATCGCCCATGCGCGCGTGGCCCGGCTCTATTACGCGGCCGGCGATCCCAAGGGCGGCGGGGTGGAGCACGGCGCGCGCGTCTTCGCGCAGCCAACCTGCCATCATCGGCCGGAAGTGATCGCCGGAATTGGGGGGGCGGAGGCGGCGCGGCTCCTGCGCGGCTTCTTCGAGGCGCGGCGGTTGTGAAGCGGGGCGAATCCCGCCATTGATGCGCGCGACCCGCGATGCCCGCACTTTCCCACCCGCTTGCCCCGTTCCCCTGGATCGACGTCGCGATCATCCTCGCGCTCGTGACGCTGAACGGCGTGTTCGCGATGTCCGAACTCGCGATCGTCTCGGCGCGGCGGCCGCGGCTCGAGGCGATGGCGCGCCGGGGGCGTAAAGGTGCCCGGATCGCGCTCGACCTCGGCGCGGACCCCGGACGGCTGCTGTCGACGGTCCAGATCGGCATCAGCCTGATCGGCGTCGTCGCCGGCGCATTTTCGGGCGCGAGCCTCGGCGGACCCGCCGCCGACCGCTTGGGCTGGCTCGGCCTGCAGCCCGATACCGCCAGGAGCCTTGGCTTCGCGCTCGTCATCGGCCTCACCACCTTCGTCTCGCTGATCGTCGGCGAGCTCGTGCCCAAGCAGTTCGCGCTGCGTGCGCCCGAGCCTATCGCGGCGACGATGGCGCGGCCGATGCTGTGGCTCGCGCGCGCGACCGCGCCGCTCGTCTGGTTGCTCGATCGTACCAGCGCGGGGATTTTCCGGCTGATCGGCCTCAATCGCGAATCGGCGAGCCACGTTACCGCCGAGGAGCTGCACCTGATCGTCGCCGAGGCGTCGCGATCGGGTGTGATCGAGGAAAGCGAGCGCGCGATCATTTCGGGCGTCGTCCGCCTCGCCGACCGGCCGGTGCGCGAGGTGATGACGCCGCGAACCGAGATCGACTGGATCGACATCGAAGCCGATCGCGAGTCGCTGCTGGCGACGCTCGCCACCCTGCCGCACAGCCGGATGCCGGTCGCGCGCGGCTCGGTCGACGAGATCGTCGGCGTGGTGCAGGCGCGCGACATCGTCGCCTGCCTGATCGCGGGGCGCGAGGTCGATATCGCCGCGCTGATGCGCTCCGCGCCCGTCGTTCCCGATCAGGTCGACGCGATGGACGCACTCGAGGCGCTCCGCCGCGCCGAGGTGCCGATGGCGATGGTTCAGGACGAATACGGCCACCTGGAAGGGCTGGTGACGCCCGCCGACCTGCTCGCGGCGATCGCCGGCGAGTTCGCGTCGGATCACGACGTCGACACCGATCCGCCACTCGTCGAGCGCGACGACGGCAGTTTGCTCGTCTCCGGCTGGCTCTCCGCCGACGCACTCGCCGAGCGGCTCGGCCTGACGCTTCCCGAGGACCGCGACTATGCGACCACGGCGGGCCTCGTCCTCGCCGAGCTCAAGCGCCTGCCGCAGGTCGGCGACCATTTCGACTTCTCGGGCTTTCGCATCGAGGTGGTCGACATGGACGGGCGCAAGATCGACAAACTGCTGGTTGCAAGCGTAAGATAGCGAGCGACAAGGAGACGCGAGATGGCGGATGTGGATCAGCGCGCGGCGTTCAGGAATTTCGAGGAGAGCACGCAGGGCGACTGGGCGATCATCGCCAGTCATTTCCGCCCGTTCGCAGCCGAGCTGCCCGGACGCGTGCTCACCCATCTGAAGCTGCTCGACGGCGACTACGGCGGCTTTCCCGTCGATCGCCTCACCCATTCGCTCCAGACCGCGACGCGCGCGCACCGCGACGGGCGCGGCGAAAGCTATGTCGTGATGGCTCTGCTCCACGA
>JACDGO010000005.1 GCA_013821585.1 Sphingomonadaceae bacterium | reverse complement strand
CGGGCAGGGTGGCGGGGGACGCCCCGACATGGCGCAGGGCGGTGGCCCCGATGGCGCGAAGGCGGCCGAGGCGCTCGACGCGATCCGGACCGCGATCGCGGCTTAAGCCAGCGCGTAGCGCGCGACGCGTTCGTAGCGCGCGCCCTCACCACCGAGCGTGCTTTCGAACAAATGGAAGTCGGCGACGGCGAACGGCGCGCTCGTCAGGCCGCCATGTGCCTGTGCGAAGCCGTCGATCGCGCCGCCGGCGCGGCCGAAGCGGGCGAGGGTGATGTGGGGCAAATAAGCGCGGCCTTCGGGCGGCAGGCCGATCCGCACGAGCGCGGCGTCGATCTTGCGGTGAAGCATGGCGAGCGGCTCGTGCGGCCGGACGCCCGCCCACAGCGCGTCGATCCGCCCGCGCCGGTCGAATCCGCCGACGCCGTCGAGCGCGATTTCGAACGGCTTCGCGCGCACACCTGACAGCGTAAGCGCGACGTCCTCGGCCATCCGCCCGTCGACCTCGCCGACGAAGCGCAAGGTCAGATGGAGCTGCGCATCGTCCTGCCAGCGTGCGCCCGGAACGTCGGCCATGATGCCGAGCAGCATCGCGCGAACCTCTCGCGGCGGGCGGATCGCAACGAATAGCCGGGGCATTTGTCGTGTTTCGCTTGAAAGCGTCCCCTATTCCACCGATATTGCGTCCATCCGCCGATCATGGCGGCCAAGGAGTGTTTTCGACATGGCCAACTGGTCCGATCCCCGAATGACCGCAGGCGCGGCCCCCGCCCGCGCGGGCGTTAGCGACGCCGCATTCGATGCGGGTCTCAGGTCGTATATGCTGTCGGTCTATAACTATATGGCGTCGGGCGTTCTTTTGACCGGCGTCGTCGCGATGCTGTTCGCCAACTCCACGGCCGGACAGAACATCCTGATCAACGGTGGCGCGCTGCGCCTGATCATCATGCTCGCGCCGCTCGCCTTCGTGCTGGTGATGAGCTTCGGCATCAACCGGCTCTCGACGGTGCAGCTCCAGGCGTGCTTCTGGGGCTTCGCGACCGCGATGGGCCTGTCGATGGCGTCGATCTTCCTCGTCTACACGGGGACGTCGATCGCGACCGCCTTCTTCGCCAGCGCCGCGGCTTTCGCGGGGTTGAGCCTCTACGGCTACACGACGCAGCGCAACCTGTCGGGCATCGGCACCTTCCTGATCATGGGGGTCGTCGGGCTGATCGTGGCGATGCTGCTCAACCTGTGGCTGCAATCGACCGCGATGCAGCTGGCGATCAGCGCGATCGGCGTGCTGCTGTTCGCGGGGCTGACCGCCTATGACACGCAGCGGATCAAGAGCATGTACGCCTATGTCGCGTGCACCGACATGGTCGGCAAGACGGTGGTGATGGGCGCGCTCTCGCTCTACCTCGACTTCGTCAACATGTTCCAATTCCTGTTGAGCTTCATGGGCAACCGCCGCTAGGTTTGCGGCGATCGAAAAAAGCGCCGGGAGAGCGATCTCCCGGCCCTTTTTTCATGCGTCCTGCTTGGGCATCAGAGCGGTGTCGATCTCCTTGCCGCGCTTGTAGGCCGGGCGCTCGGTCAGGCCCGCGACGTAGGCCTCGAACGCCGGGCGCTTGGGCATCGTCCCGAAGGCTAAACCCCATCCGATCTGCGAACCGACATAGACATCCGCCGCGCTGAAGCGATTTCCGGCGATGTAGGTCTTGCCCGTCACCGTCTTTTCGAGCGTGTCCATCGTCATATCGAAATTGCCGTAGCCCATCATCCGCTGCTGCTGCTCGGTCGCCTCGAATCCCGCGGCCTTGTTCGTCACCGCCGCTTCGACCGGCCCGGCGGCGAAGAACAGCCAGCGGTAATAGTCCGCGCGGTCGCTCACCGGCGGCGCGAGGCCCGCATCGGGGAACGCGTCGGCGAGATAGGCGCAGATCGCCGAGCATTCGGTGATGGTCTTGCCCTTGTGGACGATCGCCGGAACCTTCCCCATCGGATTGATCGACAGATAGGGCTCGGCTTTCATGGTCGAGGCGTAGTCGAGCACGACCGTCTCGTACGGCGCGCCCGTCTCCTCGAGCATCCAGCGCACGATTTGCCCGCGCGACATCGGGTTGGTGTAGAAGATCAGGTCGCTCATGCGAGGTGCTCCTTCAGAAAGGCGATGGTTCGAGACCAGGCGAGGTCGGCAGCGGTCTTGTCGTAGCGGTCCTTCGCAGTGTCGTTGTTGAACGCGTGATTGACGCCCGGATATGTAAACTCTGTAACGGCGACGTGCGCGGCTTTCAGTGCCGCGACCCAGCCGGGGGCGCCCGCGTCCACGCGCGTGTCGAGCCCGGCGTAGTGGAGCAGCATCGCCGCCTTGACCCGCACGGCGCGCGCCGGATCGGGCGTAGGGCCGTAATAGGCGACGCCCGCCGACAGCGCGGGGCCGGTGCCGATCGCGAGCTGGTTGACCATCGCCCCGCCCCAGCAAAAGCCGACCGCGCCGACCTTCCCGGTCGATTGCTGGATTCGCTTCAGCCAGTTCACCGTCACCACCGCATCGGCGACGGTCGCGGCGAGGTCGAGCTTGACGATCATCTCGCGCGCCTTGTCCTCGTCGGGCGGCGTGCCGCCGGCCGAGGTAAGGAGGTCTGGCGCGACCGCGACGAAACCGGCGAGCGCGACGCGGCGCGTCACGTCGCGGATATGATCGTTGAGGCCGCGATTCTCGTGGATCACGAGCACGGCAGAACGCTTGACGACTGGACCCGCGGGCCGCGCGCTGTAGCCGCGCAGCTTGCGGCCATTGGCGGCGGGCCATTCGACCTCCTGGAGCCTCAGCCGCTTGTCCGAAGGCGAGGTCAGCGCGGCGGCGGCCGGGTTCGCACCGATCCCAGCGAGCAAGGCGTTCGCGGCGGCGGTCGAACCCGCCAGCAAGGTCAGTTCGCGCATGAACACACGCCGGTCGTGCGTTTCGTGTGTGAAGCGGTCGTATAGCGCGATCGCGCGCTGACGGAGTTCAGGGTCAGCCATCGCTCTCTTCCGTCCCCGCAGACCTCAGAGCGGGCCGCTTGAGCGCTTCAGGCTCCAGCAGCCGATGCAGATGAACGACGACATAGCGCATTTCGGCGTCATCGACACTCTTCTGCGCCACGCCGCGCCATGCCTTTTCGGCGCTCTTGTAGTCGGGAAATATGCCGACGACGTCGAGCTTGCCCGGGTCTTCGAACTCGAGCGTTCGCGGATCCTTGACGCGCCCGCCGAACACCAGGTGAAGTTTGCTCATGCGCGCTTGCGCGGCGGCGCCTTGAGAGTTGCGGTTTTCCCCTGGCGCACCGAATCGCTCGCCGCGGTCGACGCGGCCATCGCCGCGGTCAGGATGTTGCCGACGAGCTGGCCGATGCCGTTGGTCAAAGCCGTCGACGTCAGCCCCTTGGCGGTGAGCTGTTCCGCGCCGGCGGTCTTGGCGGCGGCGAACGCCTCTTCGAGCGCACCGCGCACCCGGCCTCCGACCGGACCCGCAATCTGGAGCTCGCGGCGGCTGTTGGGAATCAGCGCCGCAGCGACCGCCCCGAGCGCGATCGCGCCCGCAAGCGCCGAAAGCGGCGCACTGTCGATCGCCTCGGCGCCGGCTTCGACCGCGCTGGTTGCCTGATCGCGCATGCGATCGACGCCCGCGCGCGCCCTGGCGGCTGGGTTGTGACGTTTGGGTTTGGCGGCGGATTTCGGAGATTGGGCGGTATCGGTCATGATGCCTCGCAGCGTCTGGGGTTGGCCGGGTGAACGAATGACCGTGGTCATGTTTCCTCGTCATGCGGGCGCAGCTTCATCCACACGCCGAGGCCGACCGCCGCGGCAAGCGCGAAAGCGCCCGCGCCCGCGGTGACCGGCCGGTCCTTCGCGGCCTCGCCTGCGTCGTGAACGAGTCGCCCGGCGCGGTCGGCCACGCTTTCGGCCGCCTCGGTCGCGACGACGCGCGGGTTGAGGCGGTGGCGGATTTCGGCGAGCGTCGAGAGCAGCTTCGCACGGCTGCGCTGCGCGCGCCCCTCCGCCCGGGCGACGAGCAAATCGGCCTGGTCCTTCATGCATCCTTGTCCAGCTTGAGCACCTCGGAAAGCCGGGTAAGGCCGACCTTCACGAGCAGCGCGACGATCGCGAGCGTGACGCCGATCACGACCAGAGTCGCCCACGCGGGACCGATGCGCGGGGTCAGCGCCATGATCAGCCCGACCAGCAGGGCGATTGTCGCGCCCTGTGCAAGCACGATCGCCCCACCCAACAGCGCCACCGCCCAGCGCGCGTCGAGCAGCTTGCGCCCCGCCTGCGCGCGGTAGAGCCCGACTTCGGCGCGAATGAAGTCCTCGCCCTCGTCGACGACGCGGGCGAGCAATTCAGGAAGCGTCGGGCGCGGCGGCTCGGGATCCGCGGGTTGGAGCTGATCCATCGCCCCCGCGCTCCGGGTCAGGCCCGGCCGTCCGAAGTGCCGGCCTTGAACAACCGCGTCAGCAGGAAGCCGACCGCTGCCGCCGCGCCGATCGCGACGACGGGACTCTTGCGCACGAACGCCTTGGTGTCCGCGACAAGGTCGTCGATATCCTTCGATTGCAGCGTACTGGCGAAATCCTGGACCGTCGTGGATGCCTTGCGCGCATAGTCGCCATAGCCGCCGCCGATCCGGTCGTCGATCGTCCGCGCCGCGTCGTCGGCAAGCTTCGAAAGGCCGCCGAGCGCTTCCGCCGCCTTGTCCTTGCCCTGGTTCGCGGCCTTGCGCACCGCCGTTGTCGCTTCCTCCGCCATTCCGGACACTTGTTCGCGCGCCTGATCAAACGCGCCCTTAGGCGCGGCGGCGGGTGTGGCGCCGACCTGAATGCCGGTCGCGGTCGGGGTCGCGCGCTGGCGCGGCTTGGGAACAGGAGAGTCGGCCATGGGATCGGTCCTCAAAAACGCTTCGCTTCGTGAACCGGCGACGCCCGCCCGGGTTCCATCGTTACGCCTGCGTTATTTGCACAAAGCGGCCCGCTCCGATAGGGGCGCGCGCGATCCTCCTCCCTGCCCGAAAGCGCCGCGATGACCGCCATTCTCAACGTTCACGGGCGCACGATCGTTGACAGCCGCGGCAATCCGACAGTCGAGGTTGACGTGCTGCTCGAGGACGGCAGCTTCGGCCGCGCGGCAGTTCCCTCAGGCGCGTCGACCGGCGCGCACGAGGCGGTCGAGTTGCGCGATGGCGACAAGACGCGCTGGCTGGGCAGGGGCGTGTCGAAGGCGGTCGACGCGGTCAATGGACCGATCGCCGACGCGCTGATGGGCATGGACGCCGAGGACCAGGCCGAGGTCGATGCGGCGATGATCGACCTCGACGGAACACCGAACAAGGCGAAGCTCGGCGCGAACGCGATCCTCGGCGCGAGCCTCGCCGTCGCCAAGGCCGCCGCCGACTCGCGCGGGCTGCCGCTTTATCGCTATGTCGGCGGCGTCTCGGCGCATCTGCTCCCCGTGCCGATGATGAACATCGTCAACGGCGGCGCGCATGCCGACAATCCGATCGATTTCCAGGAATTCATGGTGATGCCGGCCGGCGCAGACAGCCTGTTCGAGGCGGTGCGCTGGGGCTCGGAGATTTTCCACACGCTGCGCGGCGAGCTACTCGCGGCGGGGCAGCCGACCGCTGTCGGCGACGAGGGGGGCTTCGCGCCGAACCTCAACGGCACCACCGCCGCGCTCGATTTCATCATGAAGGCGGTCGAGAAGGCGGGCTACACACCGGGCGAGCAAGTCGTGATCGCGCTCGACCCGGCAGCGAGCGAGTTCTTCAAGAACGGTCGCTACGAGCTGAGCGGCGAAGGCAAGTCGCTGACTCCGCAAGATATGGTCGGCTATTACGCAGACCTCTGCGCGCGCTACCCAATCGCGTCGATCGAGGACGGCATGGCGGAGGACGATTTCGACGGCTGGAAGGGCCTGACCGACGCGATCGGCGACAAGGTCCAGCTCGTCGGAGACGACCTGTTCGTGACCAATGTCGCGCGGCTTTCGGACGGGATGGCGAAAGGACTCGCCAACTCGTTGCTCGTCAAGGTCAACCAGATCGGGACGCTGACCGAAACGCTCGCCGCCGTGGCGATGGCGCAGCGCGGGGGCTATACAGCGGTGATGTCGCACCGATCGGGCGAGACCGAGGATTCGACGATCGCCGACCTCGCGGTCGCGACCAACTGCGGCCAGATCAAGACCGGCAGCCTCGCGCGTTCGGACAGGCTCGCCAAATACAACCAGCTCATCCGCATCGAGGAAGAGCTGGGGCCGGCCGCGAAATATGCCGGAAAGGGCGTGTTCGCGCGCTTTAGAGGTTGATTCGTCGAATCGCCTGTGATTCAAGGGCGTAGATGGCGAAGGCAAAGCGAATTTCGAGCAATCTGCGGGCGGCGCTGACCCCGGCGCTGGCGATCATCGTCGTCGCCTTCTTCGGCGGCTATGCGCTGTTCGGCTCGAACGGCGTGCTTGCCTGGAGCGATTACGCCAGACGGTTGCAGCTGCGCCGCACCGACCTCGCCCAACTCGAGCGCAAGCGCGCGGTGCTCAGCAACCGCGTCGCGCTCGTCGATCCGCGCCACGCGAACCCCGACATGGTCGACGAACTCGTGCGCCGCGACCTCGGCGTCGCGCATCCGGACGAGGTTATTGTCCCGCTGAAATAGGGTTGGACGTTCTAGACGCCCACCTTCACCTTGGCCCTGCCGCCCTTCTTACCCTTCCGCGGTGGCGCCGACACGATTTCGAACGCCATCGCGTCGTCCTTCAGGTGGACCATCACCTCGCCGCCGTGGACGAGCTTGCCGAACAGCAGCTCTTCGGCGAGCGGCTGCTTGATCTTTTCCTGGATAAGGCGGCCCATCGGGCGCGCGCCATACATCTTGTCGTAGCCCTTGGCGGTGAGCCAGGTCTTGGCGTCGTCGTCGAGCTTGATGTGGACGTCGCGGTCGGCGAGCTGGAGTTCGAGCTCGAGGATGAACTTGTCGACGACGCGCGCGACGACTTCGGTCGGGAGATAGCCGAACGGCACGATCGCATCGAGACGGTTGCGGAATTCGGGGGTGAACATCTTCTTCACCGCTTCCTCGTCCTCGCCCTCGCGCGTCATCGCGCCGAAGCCGACGGCCTCGCGCGCCATGTCGCTCGCGCCCGCATTGGTCGTCATGATCAGGATGACGTTGCGGAAATCGACGCTCTTGCCGTGCTGATCGGTCAGGCGGCCGTGGTCCATGACCTGAAGCAGGATGTTAAACAGATCGGGATGCGCCTTCTCGATCTCGTCGAGCAGGAGGACGCTGTGCGGCTGCTGGTCGATCGCGTCGGTGAGGAGCCCGCCCTGATCGAAGCCGACATAGCCCGGAGGCGCACCGATCAGCCGCGAGACGCTGTGACGCTCCATATATTCGGACATGTCGAAACGCTGGAGCGGGATGCCCATGATCGAGGCGAGCTGGCGCGCCACCTCGGTCTTTCCGACGCCGGTCGGGCCGGTGAAAAGATAATTGCCGATCGGCTTTTCGGGGTCGCGCAGGCCAGCGCGGCTGAGCTTGATCGCGCTTGCCAGCTTCTCGATCGCGGTGTTCTGGCCGAACACGACGCGCTTGAGGTCGGTCTCCAGCGACGCGAGGTTCTTGGTGTCGTCGGCGCTGACCGATTTGGGAGGGATGCGCGCCATCGTCGCGATCACCGCCTCGATCTCCTTCGTCGTGATGACCTTCTTGCGCTTCGACGGCACGACCAGCATCTGCATCGCCCCGACTTCGTCGATCACGTCTATCGCCTTGTCGGGGAGCTTCCTGTCGTTGATGTAGCGCGCCGACAGCTCGACCGCCGACTTGATCGCGTCGGGCGTATATTTGACGCTGTGGTGCCCCTCGAATGCCGAGCGTAGCCCTGCCAGGATTTTGATCGTGTCCTCGATCGTCGGCTCGTTGACGTCGATCTTCTGGAAACGGCGCAGCAGCGCGCGGTCCTTTTCGAAATGGTTGCGGAATTCCTTGTAAGTCGTCGATCCGATACAGCGGATCGTCCCGCCCGAAAGCGCGGGCTTCAGCAGGTTCGACGCGTCCATCGCGCCGCCGCTGGTCGCTCCCGCGCCGATGACGGTGTGGATTTCGTCGATGAACAGGATCGCGTGTGGGAGCTTTTCGAGTTCGGTCACGACCGCCTTCAACCGCTCCTCGAAATCGCCACGATAGCGCGTGCCCGCGAGCAGCGCGCCCATGTCGAGTGAATAGATGACGGCGGGGAGCAGAACTTCGGGCACCGCGCCCTCGACGATCTTGCGCGCGAGCCCCTCGGCGATCGCGGTCTTCCCGACGCCGGGGTCGCCGACGTAGAGGGGGTTGTTCTTCGAGCGGCGGCAGAGAATCTGGATGGTGCGATCCACCTCCGCGCCGCGGCCGATCAGCGGATCGACCTTGCCGGCCTTCGCTTTCTCGTTGAGGTCGACGGTGAACTGCTTCAGCGCGCTTTCGGACTTGCCCTTGCCTTCGCCCTTCGCGGGTTTCTCATCGTCCGCGCCCTTGGCGGCTTCGCGGACTTCGGGCTGGGTCACGCCCTTGCCGACGCCGTGGCTGATGTAGCTGACCGCGTCGAGGCGGCTCATGTCCTGCTGCTGGAGGAAATAGACCGCATAGCTCTCGCGCTCGGAAAACAGCGCGACGAGGACGTTGCCGCCGGTCACTTCGTCACGGCCAGAAGACTGGACGTGAAGGATCGCGCGCTGGACGACGCGCTGAAATCCGCTGGTGGGGGAGGGGTCGGTCTGCCCCTCGACGCGCAGCGCCTCGAGTTCGGTGTCGAGATAATGGGTGACGGTGGTCTTCAATTCGCCGGTATCGACGCCGCACGCGACCATTACCGCCGACGCATGCGTGTCGTCGATCAATGCGAGCAGGAGATGTTCGAGCGTCGCATATTCGTGGCGGCGCGTCGCCGCGGCGGCAAGCGCGTTATGGAGGGTGGTTTCGAGTTCGGACGCGAACGACGGCATTATACGGGACTCCCCCCGAGGGCAGAGCGCCTTCGGTCATCCCTTATGTCGGATGCCTGATGGCGTTCATCAAGAACCGCCGCGCTCGCCCCGATTCCGATCCGGGCGAGTCCGGTCATCGCTTGAATACCGCGTCGGCGCTTGCGCGATGGTTAACGGCTTTTTCAGCCTTCAGACGGGTGCGGACGATCTCGGCTTCGAGCGCGATGATACGCGCCTCGAGTTCGGCGACCGAAAAAGGATCGAGATCCTGCCTGGCGAGCAGACTCAGCGGGTCGCCCGATCGCGGTGGCGGCGCGATGTCGTCCGTGTCCATGCGGCGAAGGTCGCTTGAGCGGAGCGCGCTGTCAACCTAAGGCGCGCGCGAACGTCCAAGGGGTTGAGCGTGACGGACATTCCAACGACGATGCGCGCAATCGATCCTGCCGAGGCGGGCGGGCCCGAAGTGCTGACGGTCGTCGAGCGGCCGGTGCCGCGACCGGAAGCGGGCGAAGTGCTGATCCGCGTCGCCGCGGCGGGGGTCAACCGGCCCGATGTGCTCCAGCGCCAGGGCAAATATCCGCCGCCGCCCGGCGCGCCGTCGATCATGGGGCTCGAGATCGCGGGGGAGGTCGTCGCCTTGGGCGATGGCGTCGACGCCGCGCTGCTCGGCCAGCCGATGTGCGCGCTCGTCGCGGGCGGCGGCTATGCCGACTATTGCGCCGCGCCCGCCGTCCAGTGCCTGCCGGTGCCGCACGCGCTGACGATGGTCGAAGCGGCGGCGATGCCCGAAACGCTCTTCACCGTATGGACCAATTTGTTCGAGCGCGCCTACGCGGTCGAGGGCGACACCGTGCTCGTCCACGGGGGAACGAGCGGGATTGGCACAATGGCGATCGGGCTAGGCGCGCTTTTCGGGCTGACGGTAATTGTCACGGCCGACTCGGACGAGAAGTGCGCGCGGGCGCTCGAAATCGGCGCCGCGCACGCTATCAATTATCGCACGCAGGACTTCGTCGCCGAAGTCGCGTGCATCACCGGCGGCAAGGGCTGCCAGGCGGTGCTCGACATGGTCGGCGGTGACTACCTCCCCCGCAACCTCGCCTGCCTGGCCGAGGACGGCCGCCACGTCTCGATCGCGGTGCTCGGCGGGCCGAAGGCGGAGATTTTCATCCCGCAGATCATGGCGCGCCGCCTGACGCTCACCGGCTCGACGCTCCGCGCGCGCGGCGCGACCTTCAAGGGACTGGTGGCCGACGAACTCGCCCGCACCGTCTGGCCGCATGTCGAGGCAGGCAAGCTCAAGGCCGTGATCGACAGCGTGTTCCCGCTGGAGGATGCGGCGAAGGCGCATGCGCGGATGGATTCAGGGGCGCATGTCGGAAAGATCGTGCTGGAGGTCGGGCGTTGATCGAGTTGCTGGCCGCGGCAATGCTGTCTCCCGCCGTTCCGGCGCGGACCGTGCCCGTACGCCGTTCCGCGCTGACGAATGCGCCCGGGATCGAGCTGGTCGCCGACCTGCCGCCCGATTCCGCGTTCGCCGGATATGGCCCCGACGGACGGCCGCTCGATCTCGATCTCGGCTATTCCTATCGCGAGCTGAGCGTGTTGTGGATGCCGATCTGGGCGGAAGGCGACGGCGGGCTGGTGCTCTATTCGGGAAGTGGTGCGACGCTGGCCATCGCGCCTGCGGGCGAAACGGAACTCGCGCGCATCAAAGCGGTGACGGGCATCGACTATGCGGCAACCTATCGCTTTCCGCTCGCAAGACATCTGTGGGGCTGGTTGCCGATCCTTGGCGTCATCGGCTCGATCCTCCTCGTACAATGGCGCGGTGCAAAGCGGTGCGAGGCGCTTGGCATCGTCTGAGCTGCATCGGCCTAGCCGGCCATCTCCAGACCCTCGCTCGCATCGACCCACTTTGCTTCCGCCGCCTCCAGCTTCTCCGCAACGCTCGCACGGAGTTTCATCAGTTCGCTCATCGTCAGCTTTGCGTGCGCCGCGTCGGCGCTCGCGGGGTCAAACATCGCGCGCTCGATCGCGCTGCGTTCGGCGGTGAGGCGGGCGATCTTGGCCTCGGCGGTCTTCACCGCGCCGCGTAGCTGCGCCTCGCGTTCGCGCACCTGCGCGGCGGCCTTGCGGTCGTCCTTCTTGTTGACCTTGGGCGCCTTCGGCTGATTCTTCCCGAGAATGAGGTCGGTATAATCGTCGATGCTGCCGGCGAATTCGGTCGCGGTGCCGTGATCGACGAGCACGAGCCGGTCGGCGGTCATCTCCAGCATGTGCCGGTCATGGCTGACGAGGACGACCGCGCCATCGTAGGCGTTGAGCGCCTGCACCAGCGCCTCGCGCGCGTCGACGTCGAGGTGGTTGGTCGGCTCGTCGAGGATCAGCATGTGCGGCGCGTCGCGCGTGATCAGCGCGAGCGCGAGGCGGGCGCGCTCGCCGCCCGAGAGCTTGGCGACCTGTGTGATCGCCTTCGCGCCAGAAAAGCCGAAGCGGCCGAGCTGGCCCCGCACCGCGCTCGGAGTCGCGCCTTTCATCGCGCGCGTCATATGTTCGAGCGCCGTGTCGGCGCCGTCGAGTTCCTCGACCTGATATTGGGTAAAATAGCCGACGCGCATCTTGCCCGACGCCTTGATCGCGCCGTCCATCGGCGCGAGCTGGGCCGCGAGCAGGCGTGCGAGCGTGGTCTTGCCGTTGCCGTTGCGCCCGAGCAGCGCGACGCGGTCGTCGGGGTCGAGGCGCAGGTTGAGGCGCTGGAGCACCGGATGCCCAACGGTGTAGCCGACGCTCGCCATGTCGAGCGTTACAAGCGGCGGCTTTAATTCTGCGGGACTGGGGAAATCGAACGACAGTGTCGGGTCGCTCGCCATCTCGGCGATCGGCTGCATCCGCGCGAGTGCCTTGGCGCGGCTCTGCGCCTGCTTCGCGGTAGAGGCGCGCGCGCTGTTGCGGGCGATATAGTCCTGGAGCTTGGCGCGTTGCGCGTCCTGTGCGGCGCGCGCGGAGGCGAGCTGCGCCATGCGCTCGGCGCGCTGCCGCTCGAACGCGTCGTAGCCGCCGACGTAAAGCGTTGTCTTGCCGCCTTCGAGGTGGAGGATGTGGTCGACGACATTGTTGAGCAGGTCGCGCTCGTGGCTGATCACCACCATCGTCGCGCGATAGCTCTTGAGGAAACTTTCGAGCCAAAGCGTCGCTTCGAGGTCGAGGTGGTTCGACGGTTCGTCAAGCAGCAGCAGGTCGGGCTCGGAAAACAGAAGCGCCGCGAGCGCGACGCGCATCTTCCACCCGCCCGAAAAGCTGTCGAGCGGCCGGTGCTGCGCCTCCTCGTCGAAGCCTAGGCCGACGAGAATGCGCGCGGCGCGGGCAGGGGCGGCGTGCGCGTCGATCGCGATCAGCCGCTCGTGGATTTCGGCGATGCGGTGATGGTCGGCGGTATGCTCTTCCTCGTCGATCAGCGACGCGCGCTCGACATCGGCCGCGAGTGCTGTCTCGAACGGCGTCGCGTCGCCTGCCGGCGCATCCTGCGCGATATAGCCGATGCGACTCGCGCGCGGCTTTTCGACCGAACCGTCGTCGGGCTCGATCAGCCCGGTGATCGCCTTCATCAGCGTCGTCTTGCCCGCGCCGTTGCGCCCGATCAGCCCGACGCGCGCGCCCGTCGGCAACGCCGCGGTCGCGCGGTCGAGGATCGTGCGTCCGCCGAGGCGCACGGTGATTCCGTTCAGATTGAGCATGGCGGGCCGGTAGCAGGGTCGAGCCGAGTTGTCAGCGTTAAGCGTCTCAATTTCTTAGTTGACTGTTCAACTAATATAGCTCACACTAGTTGAATGAACGATCAAGACGTTCCCGAAACGACCGCGCAACGGATCGCGATGGCGGCGATGCGACTGTTCGCGGAAAAAGGTTACGGCTCGACCAGCATCATCGACATTCTACGCGAAGCGGGCGCGAATTCGGGCAGCCTCTATTACGCCTACCCGACCAAGCAGGATGTTCTGCTCGCCGCGCTACGGCTCTACCGCGACGGCATCGAGCCGATGCTCCTCGCGCCGGCATGGGCCGCGACCGAAGACCCGATCGAACGCGTCTTCGCACTGCTCGCCGTCTATCGCGCCGCGCTGGAGCAGACCGATTGCGCATATGGTTGTCCGATCGGCAGCCTGGCGCTCGAGCTCCATGAGCCCGATCCGCCGGTGCGCGCGCTTCTGGCCGAAAATTTCGACGCCTGGACCGCGGCGGTCGAAGCCTGTTTGGAAGCGGCCGCGGATCGGCTTCCGGCGTCTCCGGACCGTGCCGCGCTCGCGCGCATGGTCCTGACGGTGATGGAAGGGGCGGTCATGCAGGCGCGCACGCACCGCGGCCTTGCCGCGTTCGACGAATCCGTTGCCTGCCTGCGAGACTATTTCAGGCGGCTCGAAGCAGCCGCCTGAGTTCGATGGGAGAAAAGAGATGAAGCCTGTGCTATTCGCCGCGCTCACGTTGTTGATACTGAACTCCGGCTTCGCTTCGGCGACTCCGGCCGATGCCGAACTTGTCGACGGCGTCGCCCCCGACGGAAGTCGCTATTATCAGGATTCGCTGGTGATTCACGCCCCGGCGCACCGGCTGTGGAGCGCGTTCACCGACACTACCGTATACAGAAGCTGGACCGTTCCGGTCGCGGCGGTCGATTTCAGGCTCGGGGGCATGATCGAAGCAAGCTACGATCCGGCCGGTCATCTCGGCGACCCGCAAAACATCAAGAACGCGGTCATTGCCTATGTCCCGGACCGGTTGCTGGTATTCCGCAATGTTCAGGCTCCGGCGCGGCTTCCCGGCGGCGAAGTCTATGGCCAGACGATCAAAACGATCGAGTTCCGCGCGCTCGACGCACCGACCACCGAAGTCACGCTTTCCGGCGTGGGCTTCGCCAAGGGCGCGGCGTCCGACCGGCTCTACGCATTCTTCTCGACCGGCGACAAAGGCGTATTGACGGCCTTGCGTTCGGCGTTCGAAACGAAGCAGCCGTGACAACGCGCCTCTACCACCCCGACAGCCCGGTCCGCGACAGAATCGGGTTTAGCGCCGCACCCGTCGCGCCTTCGAGTTAGAACGCAAGCAACGGGGTGCGGGTTCGCGCTGACTGCGGCAAGGCGACCCGGTCACCAAGGATCCGTCATGACCTTCCGGATCACCGGCCTTTCGCCCGAACCCTTCCGTCATCTGTTCGGCCTGCCCGACGCCGAACTCGCGAAGCGTCGCGCGCGCCGTGTGGTCGTCGAGGGTAGCGGCTATCCCGAGCGGATCGAGATGCGCGACGCCGCGCCCGGCGACGTGCTGCTGCTCGTCAATCACGAGCATCAACCCGCCGACACGCCCTATCGCGCGTCGCACGCCGTCTATGTCCGCGAAGGGGCGACCGGATCCTATGCGGCGACGGACGAAATCCCCGAGGTGCTGCGTTGCCGCCTGCTTTCGCTGCGCGCGTTCGATCGCGCGGACATGATGATCGACGCCGACGTCATTAATGGGACCGACGCGCAGCCTGCGATCGAGCGGTTGTTCGCGGACGGACGCACCGCCTATATCCACGCGCATTACGCAAAGCACGGCTGCTATGCCGCGCGCATCGACCGCAGCCCGGAGGCCGCATGACCGAGCATCTGATCCTCCACGAATATGCCCAGTCCGGAAACTGCTACAAAATCCGCCTGACCGCGGCGCACGTCGGCACGGCGCTCGAGCGGCGCGAATACGACATCATGAAGGGCGAGACGCGGACGCCGGAATTCCTGGCGAACGTCAATGCGAACGGACGCATTCCGGTGTTGCAGATCGGAGACCGGTTCCTGCCCGAGAGCAACGCGGCGTGCTTCTGGCTTGCTACTTACACGCCGCTGATCCCGGACGATCGCTTCGACACTGCCGACATGCTGCGCTGGATGAACTGGGAACAGTATAACCACGAGCCGAATGTCGCGACGATGCGCTTCCTGCGCGCGTTCGTTGGCGACGCGAGGCTGACCGACGAGCAGCGCACATCGATCCCCGTCAAGGTCAGGAACGGAGAAGCGGCGCTGGCGCTGATGGACGCACATCTGGAGCATCGCGATTTCTTCGTCGGCGACAGCCCGACGCTCGCCGACATCTGCCTCTACGCCTACACCCACACCGCCGAAGAGGGCGGCTTCAACCTGGCGCGCTATCCGGCGGTTTCGCGCTGGCTTGCCCGCGTTGCTTCGTTTCCGGGGCACGTCACAATCGATGCGTGAAAGCAGCGTCGCGCTGTCGAGCTTTCGTCACGGAACCTCGTCACGTCCCGCGCGCTCTAGCGCGATGGAAACGCGTCTGCTCATCGCCTATGCGCTGATCGCCCTCATGATCGCGGCGACGATAACGGGCATCGCGTATATGCAGCGCGAGAAGCAGAGGCGACGGCGCGAACGCAGAAAATAACCCTGGCGCCTCGAATTGGAGGAATGACGCTACCCGTGCTTGCCCTCGGGCGACGAGAAGCGTAGATGGAACCCACGTCAGGCCGCTCCGAAAGGGGCGGCCCTTCTTTTGTCCGAAAGGTTCTTTTCCGATGGCCCAGCCGCTCATGCCCCATGCGACCGCGTCATGGCTTGTCGACCAGACGTCGCTCAGCTTCGAGCAGATCGCCGCCTTTTGCGGGCTGCACATCCTGGAGGTGCAGGCGATCGCCGACGACACCGCCGCGACCAAGCTGACCGGACGCGACCCGATCCGCGCGCACGAGCTGACCCAGGCCGAGATCGAAAAGGGTCAGGCTGATCCGAACTATGTGCTGCAAATGGACCGCCAGCCCGAAGCGATGACGCGTACCAAGGGGCCGCGCTACACGCCGGTTTCCAAGCGCGCCGAAAAGCCCGACGGCATCGCCTGGATCATCCGCAACCATCCTGAAGTCACCGACGGCGCGATCGGCAAGCTGATCGGAACGACGCGCACGACGATCGCCGCGATCCGTGACCGCAGCCACTGGAACATGGCGAACATCGTCCCGAAGGATCCGGTCACGCTTGGCCTGACCAGCCAGCGCGAACTCGATGCCGCGGTCGCCAAGGCCGCGAAGGCGGCGGGAATCGAGGCGCCGGTCGACACCAAGTTCGACGGCGACAAGGAAGCGTTGATCGGGCAGCTCCGCCACGAGCGCGAGGAAGCGATCAAGCTCGCCGACGCGATCGCACGCGGCGAGGTCGAGGCGCCGGTTCTCGTCGGCGGGTATCCCGATCCGTTCAAGCGGTAAGTGGCGTCGCTGCCAGCCCCCGACATCAGCCTCGCCGATCACGGCTTTGAGCCGCTCGTCGCCAAAGGGTTGAGTTATCCATTCGCGTCGTTCGCGCCCGAATATGGCGTGGTGCATCCGCTCGCCGATGGCATCGGCTGGACCCGGTTGCCCGTGCCGGGTTCGCTTAACCACATCAACGTATGGCTCCTCGACGACCCCGGATCGGAGTCCGGGGCAGGCGACGATGGCGTCGCGATCGTCGATACCGGACTCTACATCCCCGCGTCGAAGGACGCGTGGAGATTGGCGATCGGCGAGCGACGCGTCAGTCGCGTGTTCGTAACCCACTTTCATCCCGATCACGCCGGTTGCGCGGGCTGGCTGACCTACAAGCATGGCGCACGGCTATGGATGAACCGCACCGAATGGCTGATGGCGAGGATGCTCACCGCCGACGTGCGCGACGCACCGCCTGAGGAAGCGATCGCGCAGCTCGTTGCGGCGGGATGGAGCGAAGAGCAGATCGCACCGGTGCGCGAGCGCGGCTGGGGAATGTTCGCGAGCGTCGTCTCGCCGCTTCCGCTCGGCCATGTGCGGATGCGCGAAGGCGATGTGATCCGTATCGGCGCGCGCGACTGGACCGTCTGGATCGGTAGCGGACACACCCCCGAGCACGTCTGCCTGGTCGACGAAGCGGGCGGGATAATGATCGCCGGAGACCAGGTGCTGCCGCGCATCACGTCGAACGTGTCGCTGTCGCTGAGCGAGCCCGAGGGCGATCCGCTCGGCGACTGGCTCGCGTCGATCGCGAAATTCCGCGCGCTGCCCGGTAGCTTGCTTGTGCTGCCGGCGCACGGCGAGCCCTTCCACGGCTTGCATGCGCGCCTCGACCGCCTCGAAACCGGCCATCTTGAGAGTCTGGACCGGCTGCATGCGCACCTGAAGGCCGCGCCGCGCCGCGCGGTCGACTGCTTCGGCATATTGTTCAAGCGCGCGATCGACGACAGCATCCGCGGACTCGCCACTGGCGAGGCGATGGCGCACCTGCGCCGCCTCGAAGTCGAAGGCCGCGCGGTTCGCGACGTTCGTGACGGCGTCTGGTGGTTCCGCGCGGCTTGACCCTCTTGCGCCCGCCCGTCACAAGCCGGGCATGACGGAAGATGTCTCGGAGCTCTCGTTCGAGGACGCCTTGAAGCGGCTCGAAGCGATCGTCGCGCGGCTCGAAAGCGGCGAGGCAAGCCTCGATGAATCGATCACGCTCTATTCCGAAGGCGATGGCTTGCGCGCGCAATGCGAGAAGCGCTTGAAGGACGCGCAAGCGCGGATCGAGAAGATCAGCCTCGGCGCGGACGGCCGCCCCGAAGGCGTTCAGCCGTTTGACCAGAGCTGAGCTTGGCGTGATCGCGCCCATTCTCGGCGATGCGCTGAGCCGCGTCGCGCGCGACGTCGACCGTACGCTCGATCGGCTGCTGCAGCTCCCCGACGATCCACGAACGCCGCTGTTCGAGGCGATGCGCCATGCGGCGATCGGCGGCGGCAAGCGGCTGCGCCCGCTGCTCGTCGTCGCGGCGTGCGATCTCTATCATGTCGATCGCGCGGCGGCGCTGCGCGTCGGCTGCGCGGTCGAGGCGATCCACGTCTATTCGCTGATCCATGACGACTTGCCATGCATGGACGACGACGATCTGCGCCGCGGCAAGCCGACCGTGCACAAGGCATTCGGCGAGGGCATCGCGGTGCTCGCCGGCGACGCGCTCCACGCGCTGGCGTTCGAAGTCGTGGCGGGCGGCGAGACGCACGCCGACCCGTTCGTCCGGTGCGAACTGGTCGAGGGATTGGCGCGCGCGAGCGGCCCGGCGGGAATGGCCGGCGGGCAGATGATGGACATCGCCGCGGAGAGCAGCGCATTCGACCTGTCGACGACGACGCGCCTCCAGCAAATGAAGACCGGCGCCCTGATCGCCTTCAGCGTCGAGGCGGGGGCGATCATGGGCAAGGCGCCGCCCGAGGGACGCGCGGCATTGCGCGGCTATGCGCGCGATGTCGGCCTCGCTTTCCAGATCGCCGACGATCTGCTCGATGCCGAAGGCGATGAGGATGTGGCAGGCAAGGCGCTTCGCAAGGACGCCAAGGCAGGCAAGGCGACCTTCCTCTCGTTGCTCGGCGCGGAGCGTGCGCGTTCGCAGGCCGCGATGCTCGTCGAGCAGGCGGTCGGCTATTTGCACGGCTTCGGCGCGGAGGCCGAGTTGCTTCGCGCGATCGCGCGCTATTCGATCGAGAGGGACCGCTGATGGTTGAGCGCGTTGGGGTCTATCCGGGCACGTTCGATCCGCTGACGCGCGGGCATATGGACATCATCCGCAGGGGCGCCAAGCTGGTCGACCGGCTGGTGATCGGTGTCACGACCAATCCATCGAAGTCGCCGATGTTCACGCTCGATGAGCGTATGGCGGCGGTGATACGCGAGACCGTGGACATTGGGGGCGTCAGCGTCGCGGCCTTCGATTCGCTGCTGATGGACTTCGCCGAAGCGCAGGGCGCGAGCATCATCGTCCGCGGCCTACGCGCGGTGTCCGACTTCGAATATGAGTATCAGATGGCGGGAATGAACCAGCAGCTAAACGCGCGCGTCGAGACGGTCTTCCTCATGGCCGATGTCGCGCTCCAGCCGATCGCTTCGCGGCTGGTGAAGGAGATCGCGCTTTACGGGGGCGCGATCGGCAAATTCGTGCCGCCTGCGGTCGAGACCGAGGTGACGGCGCGTGTCGCGAAGCTGGGACGCAAGGGTAGCTAGGTCGTTCAGCAGCGGCTAAGCGGGCGCAGCACAGGTGTGCCTTTCGTAGTTTCAGGGTGGGTGTTGATGCGGTTTCTAGGTTTTCTGGTGCTCGTCACCATGTCGGGCGCAGCGATCGCGGCGAACCCCGTCGCGCCCGCGCCGGCGCCCGTATTTGCGGCGACGCCCGCCGACAGGCTTCACCTCGATCTGTCGACCGGCGGCGCCGTCGTCATCGAAATGCGCCCTGACAAGGCGCCGAACCACGTCGCGCGTATCCGCACGCTGACCCGCGCGGGCTTTTACGACGGTCTCACCTTTCATCGCGTAATCGACGGCTTCATGGCCCAGACGGGCGATCCCAAGGGGACCGGCGAGGGCGGATCGCCGCTGCCCAACATCAAGGCCGAGTTCAACGATCTGCCGCATGTGCGCGGGGCGGTGGCGATGGCGCGCGCGACCGACAACGACAGCGCGAACAGCCAGTTCTATATCGTCTTCCTGCCTGTCTTGCGGCTCGACGGGAAATATACCGTGTTCGGGCGCGTCACGCAGGGAATGAACTTCGTCGATGCGCTCGAAAAGGGCGAGCCACCGGCGAATCCGTCGAAGATCGTCCATGCGTGGATCGAGGCCGACGGACCTACAGCGCCGCGCGTGCCGCTGGTCGTGCCGGCGCCGGTCGCCGCCGCTCCGGTTCCCGTTCCCGCGACGCCGGCGCCGGTGATCTCGCCGCCGGCGGAGACTCCGCCTCCGCCGAAATAGTGCGCGTCGACCTCTTCGATTTCGAGCTTCCCGAAGACCGGATCGCGCTGCGCCCCTCGCGCCCGCGCGACGCCGCGCGGTTGCTCGTGCTCGAGGGTAAGGAGATGAAGGACAAGCATATCGGCGATCTGCCTGGGCTGCTACGCGCCGGGGATTGCCTGGTGTTCAACGATACGCGCGTCATTCCGGCGCGGCTTGAGGGGCGCAGGGGGACGGCACGGATCGGGGCGACGCTTCACAAGCGCGAAGGCCATCGCTCTTGGCGGGCTTTCGTAAAAAATAGCAAGCGCTTGTCAGACAATGATGAGATTGTTTTCGAGCATAGGGTCAAGGCCGTCGCGCGCGAGCGCGGCGTCGACGGAAGCTGGCTGCTTAGCTTCGCGGGCGATGAGCCTGTCGAACACCTGCTCCAACGCGCGGGCGCGATGCCGTTGCCGCCATATAT
>JACDGO010000257.1 GCA_013821585.1 Sphingomonadaceae bacterium | reverse complement strand
CATCTCGCCCGTCTCCCCCGAGCAGCGCCGCCGCCAGCGTGCCGCCGGAGTGCGAACGGCGATCGATCAACAGCTCTCGCGCCTCGGCCCCGGTACGCGCATCTACGAAGTCGCGAAGCGCACCGTTGTCGGCGTCTATACCGATGGCTTCATCCATGCCGGGAATCTTGCCTATTTGACGCTCATCACGCTGTTTCCGTTCTTCATCGTGACCGCCGCGCTCGCCAGCCTGTTCGGCCGCAGCGCCGACACGCTGCACGCGGTCGCGGGTTTTCTTGTCGCGTTGCCGCCGAGCGTTCAGAAAGTCGTGCAGCAGCCGATCCTCGACGTTCTCAATGCGCGCACCGGCGGCCTGCTATGGCTCGGCGGGCTGGTCGGACTGTGGACCGTCGGCAGCTTCATCGAGACGATCCGCGACATCCTCCGCCGCGCCTATGGCACGCCGTTCACCAACCCCTTCTGGCAATACCGGCTGGTCTCGATCGGCATCATTTTCGCATCGGTCGTACTGGTGATGATCGCGTTCTCGGCGCAAGTCCTGCTGACCGCCGTCGAGCAGTTCGTCTATCGCCTGCTGCCCTTCGCGGAAGGGACGTTGAGCGTGATCGGCATATCGAAGCTCATTCCTCTCGCGGTGCTGTGGCTCGCGCTCTACGCGCTGATCTGGTCGCTGACGCCGAGCCGCTATCGCTTCAGCAATTGCCCAAAATGGCCGGGCGCGCTGTTCACCGCGCTCTGGTGGCATCTGATGATCTACATCTTGCCGATCCTTCTCGGCGGGCTGAAGCATTACGACCTTACCTACGGCAGTCTGGCGGGCGTGATCATCTCGCTGATCTTCTTCTGGTTCGTCGGGCTCGGGCTCGTCGTCGGCGTCCATTTGAACGCCGCGCTGGCCGAACCGCCCGACAAGGGTCTAATGGACGCGCCCGAGACCGTGACGGAGAGCGCATGACCGAATTGATGAAGGGCAAGCGCGGACTGATCATGGGCCTCGCCAACGACCGCTCGCTCGCCTGGGGTATCGCGCAAAAGCTCGGGCAGGCGGGCGCCGAACTCGCGTTCAGCTATCAGGGCGAGGCGCTCGAAAAACGCGTGCGGCCTTTGGCCGAACAACTCGGCAGCGATTTTTGCATCGACTGCGACGTCTCGGACATGGCCGCGCTCGACAAGACCTTCGCGACGCTCGCGGAGCGCTGGCCCACGATCGACTTCGTCGTCCACGCGATCGGCTTTTCGGACAAGAACGAGCTGCGCGGCGGCTATGTCGACACCAGCCTCGACAATTTCCTGATGACGATGAACATCAGCGTCTTTTCGTTTGTCGCGGTCGCGCAGCGCGCCGCGAAGATGATGCCGAACGGCGGCAGCCTGCTGACGCTCAGCTATTACGGCGCGGAAAAAGTGATCCCGCATTACAACGTGATGGGCGTGGCGAAGGCGGCGCTGGAAACGTCCGTGAAATACCTCGCGGTCGATCTCGGCCGCGACAACATCCGCGTCAATGCGATCTCGGCGGGGCCGATCAAGACGCTGGCTGCGAGCGGCATCGGCGATTTTCGCTACATCATGAAATGGAACGAATATAATTCCCCGCTGAAGCGCAACGTCACGATCGAGGACGTGGGCGGGGCGGGCCTCTACCTGCTCAGCGATCTCGCGAGCGGCGTCACCGGTGAAACCCACCACGTCGACGCAGGCTATCACGTTATCGGCATGAAAGCCGAGGATGCGCCGGACATAGCATTGGCGTGAGTTACGGCCTTGGCAAGTTGGCCTATGCCATTGCCGGTCTCTTTGCGCAGACGATCGGCTCTATCTGGGTATTGGTTCGTAGCTGGCGGCGCAGGAATGACCGATCGAAAGCCGCTCTTTTGATCGAAGCTGGCGTCGATATCGCAACACTCGCGACAGGTCTGGCTCTGTTTCTCCTAGCATTGGCATTCATACGAGGGCTTGAACCGAATGCTGCCTTCTGGATTGCGATAGTTGGCTTAGTTGTTGCGTCGATTGTGCTTTTCGGCAACCGTCAAGCGCCGCTAGCTTCGCTCTACCACAAGGCTGGTCTTTGATGAGCTACAACAGCTTTGGTCACGCGTTCCGCTTCACGACCTGGGGTGAATCCCACGGTCCCGCGATCGGCGCAGTGGTCGATGGATGCCCACCGGGGCTGACGCTGAGCGAAGCCGACATCCAGCCGTTCCTCGATCACCGCCGTCCCGGCACGTCGCGCTTCACGACTCAGCGTCAGGAGCCAGATCAGGTCCGCATCCTGTCTGGCGTGTTCGAGGGGCGGACAACGGGAACGCCGATCAGCCTGATGATCGACAATGTCGATCAGCGGTCGAAAGACTATTCCGAAGTCGCCAATGCCTATCGCCCCGGTCACGCCGATTATGCGTACGACGTCAAATACGGCTTTCGCGATTATCGCGGCGGCGGGCGATCGTCGGCGCGCGAAACGGCGGCGCGGGTGGCGGCGGGCGCGGTCGCAAGGCTCGTGATCCCCGAGGTGAACATCATCGCGCGCGTCGTCGAGATCGGCGGCGACCGCGCCGAGACCAACGACGAAGCCGAGATCGAGCGCAATCCCTTCTTCGCGGGCGACGCTGCGGCGGCGGCGCGTTGGGAGACACTTGTCGATGAAGCGCGCCGCGCGGGCTCGTCGCTCGGCGCGGTGGTCGAATGCGTGGCAACCGGGGTGCCTGCGGGCTGGGGAGCCCCGCTCTACATGAAGCTCGATACTCAGCTCGCCGCCGCGTGCATGTCGATCAACGCGGTCAAGGGCGTCGAGATCGGCGACGGCTTCGCGGCAGCGGCGCTGCGCGGCGAGGAGAACGCCGACGCCATGCGGCCCGGGGAAGACGGCCCGCAGTTCCTCGCCAACCATGCGGGCGGCGTCGCGGGCGGCATATCGACCGGCCAGCCGCTCGTCGTGCGCGTCGCGTTCAAGCCGACAAGCTCGATCCTGACGCCCGTCGAGACGATCACCCGCGAGGGCGAGGCTTCGGAAATCGCGACCAAGGGCCGCCACGACCCCTGCGTGGGGATCAGGGGGACGCCGGTGGTCGAGGCGATGGTCGCGCTCGTTCTGGCGGACGCCAAACTGATGCACCGCGCCCAGTGCGGCTGAAACCTCAGCCCGATTGAACGAGGGTGGGAGTCTGGTCGGCGGCGGGTTTCTTTTGGGCCGGAACGTCGGCCGCTGCGCCGGGCTGCATGAACGGCGGATCCTCGATCACCGCGCGGCTCTCGTTCAGGAGGCGCGACCATTCGGACGACAGGTTGATGAAATACTCGTCGTCGACTTCGATCCGCCGCCGGATCACCTTGCGTTTTAGATTGCTGGGTATCGCGATCAAATCGAACGGCAGGCCCACCGAGAGGTTCGAGCGCATCGTCGAATCGAACGACATCAGCACGACCTTCACCGCCTCTTCGAGCGGCGATTCCCAGGTCAGCGCGCGGTCGAGGATCGGCTTGCCGTATTTGAGCTCGCCGATCTGCAAGAAAGGCGCGTCGGGCTGGCACTCGATGAAATTGCCCTCGGCATAGATTTGATAGAGCGAAAGCGGCGCGTCGCCGATGCGTCCGCCGAGCAGGATCGAGGCGTTGGCGTTGATCTTGGTTCCTTCGAGCGTCTGGCCGATCGCCCGCCGCGCGATGGACAGGGCTTCGCCGACGAGTTGCGCGACGCGAAACATCGTCGGCTGGCCGGAGACCGAACGCGGAAGGCCACTGTCGTCGAGGCAGGGGAGCCCTTCCATCAGCATCGAAAGCATTGACTGGCTGACCGACAGGCTGCCCGCGCTCGCGACGACGATCAGCCGCTCCTCGTCATCGGCCAGGATGTGCAGCTTCTTGTAGGTCGAAATGTTGTCGATGCCGGCGTTGGTGCGCGTGTCGGCGACGATTACCAGCCCCGCCTCGACGCGCAGGCCGACGCAATAGGTCATCGCTTCCCCTCCCCGTTACTGGTTGAGCCCGACGCGCACATCGACGTCGAGCTCCTCGATTCCTCCGCCCCGGCGCGTGCCCGATACCGGCGCCACGTCCGATCCGTCGAGGCCGACGGCGACCCTGACATAGCTTTCGTCGGGACTGAAGCCCGAACAGGGATCGAGCCCGATCCACCCCAGCCGTCCGATGTGCAGCTCGGCCCAGTAATGCGCGGTCTTGCGCGTTTCGCGGTCGGGGCCGTGAAGGCTGTGGCCCGCGACGATGCGCGCCGGAAAACCCGCCGCATGCGCGACCGCCGCGAGCAAATGCGCGGCGTCGCGCAC
>JACDGO010000256.1 GCA_013821585.1 Sphingomonadaceae bacterium | reverse complement strand
ACCGAATCCCGTGCTTCAAACTTGCGATTTGTTCACGCGGAGACGCGGAGACGCGGAGAGAAGAGAGAAAAAATTGTGATGCCGCGGACGCGGGAAGGACATACCAGGTCACTCCGCCGCCTCCGCGAACTCTTGCCCGTGCAGAATCTCCGCCGAGCACCGCTGCATCGTCGGCGACGCGCGGCAGATCGCGTTGGTCAGGTAGAAATCCTTAATCGGATAACCCGCGATCTCGCCCTTCGGCTTGGCCGCGAGCTTCGGCGGCGCCCAGCCGTAATCGGCGAGCCCCTCGACGCCGAGCGCGGGAACCTCGCTCGCCATCGCAGCGCGCAAGCCCTCGAAGCTGTCGAACGGCAGCCGATGGCCGAGCACGTCCGAAAGTGCGCGCAGGATCGCCCAGTCCTCGCGCGCGTCGCCCGGCGGGAACACCGCGCGCTCCGATCTTTGCACCCGCCCCTCGAGATTCACATACGTCGCCGGTTTTTCGGCATAGCTCGCGCCGGGCAGGACGACATCCGCCGCCGCCGCGCCCGAATCGCCATGATGCCCGATATAGATCTTATAAGCGCCAAATGGGTTCGTATCGAGCTCGTCCGCACCGAGCATGAACAGGATTTCAGGCTTCGCCTTCGCGACGCCCGCGATACCACCGGCGTGCGCATAACCGAGCATCAGCCCGCCCATTCGGCTCGCCGCCATGTGCAATACGTTGAAGCCGTTCCAGTCCTCGCGCACGAGCTTGAACTTCTCGGCCAGCGCAAGCGCCGCGCCGAGCACCCCTTCCGCCTTCAGCCCCGCGCCGCCGACGATCACCGCGGGCCGTTCCGCGCCTTCGAGCGCCTCGCGCAACGCCTTGGGAATCCTGGCCAAAACACCGACGTCCCTTCCAAGCCAATCCGCCTTATAAGTAAGGTCGACCTCCGGCCCGACCGCGAATAGCTTTGCGCCCTTGCGAACCGCCTTGCGAATACGCGTGTTGACCAGCGGCGCTTCCCAGCGCGGATTGGTCCCGACGAGCAGGATCACGTCGGCCCGCTCGATCCCCGCGATCGTCGAATTGAAGTTCACCGCGCTCAGGGACGACGTATCGTAGTCCAGCCCCGTCTGCCGCCCCTCCAGCAGCGCCGAACCCATTGAGCTCGCAAGGGTTTTTGCCGCATACATCGTCTCGCAATCGACCAGGTCGCCCGCGATCACCGCCACGCTCTTGGCGTGACTCTCCGCAACCTTCTTTCCAACAGCGGCGAACGCTTCCTCCCACGTCGCCGGTTCCAGCTCGCCCCCGCGTCGCACGAACGGCCGATCGAGCCGCCGCCGCACCAGCCCGTCGACCGCGTGGCGCGTCTTGTCCGACGCCCATTCCTCGTTGACGTCCTCGTTGAGGCGCGGCAGCGCACGCAGCACCTGCCGCCCGCGGCTGTCGAGGCGGATGTTGGTGCCGACCGCATCCATCACGTCAATCGCCGGCGTCTTCCTGAGCTCCCACGGCCGCGCCTCGAACGCATAGGGCTTGCTGGTCAGTGCCCCCACCGGGCACAGATCGACGACGTTGCCCGAAAGCTCGCTCTGAATCGCGTGCTCCAGATAGGTTGTGATCTGCATCTGCTCGCCGCGCCCGATCGCGCCGATGTCCTCGACCCCTGCAACCTCCTCGGCGAAGCGGATGCAGCGCGTGCACTGGATGCAGCGCGTCATCACCGTCTTGACGATCGGCCCCATGTATTTCTCGGTGACCGCGCGCTTGTTCTCGTCGTAGCGGCTATGCCCCTTGCCGTAGGCGAGGCTCTGGTCCTGCAGGTCGCACTCGCCGCCTTGGTCGCAGATCGGGCAATCAAGCGGATGGTTGATGAGCAGGAACTCCATCACCCCCTCGCGCGCATGGCGGACCATCGCCGAATCGGTTCGCACCTCCTGCCCGTCCGCCGCCGGCAGCGCGCAGCTCGCTTGCGGCTTGGGCGGCCCCGGCTTCACCTCGACCAGGCACATCCGGCAATTGCCCGCGATCGACAGTCGCTCGTGATAGCAAAAGCGCGGGATCTCCTTCCCCGCGATCTCGCACGCCTGGAGTACGGTCGCGCCCGCAGGCACCTCGACTTCGACGCCGTCGACCGTGAGCTTAGGCATCGGCGCCTCGACGGATCGGCGCATCGAGCAACTTTTTCACGGCCGCGAATGCCACCGGAGCGCCCAGGCACGCCAGCGCACCGCCCCAGAACCAGGCGATGGGAAAAACCATGGCGAGCGCCATCCGCACCAGATAGGCAAGCGCGACGAGCAGCGAAAGCGCAAGGCCGGCATCCGTCAGAAGGGCAATAAACCGCGTCACCTGTTCACTTTCGAAAGAAGCGAGATCGAATCGTTGCGGAGCGGCCGCCGCCCCGCCCGCTCATTGCCTAGTCGTTCGTCAGCGGGCGCATGCCGCCCGCCCAGTAGCGCACCGAATTGGCGTAGGCGCCCTGCGCGATGACGCTGCGCATCTCGGCGCGCGTCATCGCAGTTTGCGCGCCGCCGCCGCCGAAACGCGCTTGGCACGCGGTGAAATAGGCGAGCATCGGCGCCATCGCATTGTCCTCGCGCTTGCTGCCCGGCTCGGTCGCGAACAAGGCGTCCGCGAGCTGCGGCGCCGAGCGCGACACGCACGCGCCGAGCGCGTATTTGCCGCCGGGATCGGCCGGCCGTTCGGGAATCTTCACCGGCGCGAGGTCGCTCGCGACGCGGTGAGGGTGGAGGCCGAATTCGACGAAATCGCGTTTGTAGAGCGCCTCGACGATCGCGCCGCGCAGCATGATCGCGGAGCCCGCGACCGGCGCGGGCGCGCATTTGCCCGCGCCGCGCAACTGCGCCGCGTCGAGCTGCGAGGGACTCGAATCGAGCGGCAGGCTGTCGAGCGCGGCGAGCGCCGCGCCGCGATCGGCGGCGACGACGCAGCGCGCCATCGCATCAGCCTCGCGCGGACCGGCCTGCGCCGCGGCAAGTCCGAAACTGGCGACGGTGCCGCCAATAGCCAATAATGCCAAACGGTGTTTCATCGCCGTTCTCCCTCGCTTCCGGTCCCGGATACGACGCGGTGCGTTCCGCGTCACGATTTCGTTGCGTCTCACGCCCGGCTTGCAGCGTGTGTGCAAGGCGCTCATTCCGCGGCCTCCAGCATCGCCCCGCGCTTCTCCGCGATCCGCCGCTCCAGCTCCGGCCTGAAATGCTTGATCAGCCCCTGGATCGGCCACGCGGCCGCGTCGCCGAGAGCGCAGATCGTGTGGCCCTCGATCTGCTTGGTCACTTGCTGGAGCAAGTCGATCTCGGACGCCTCGGCGTTTCCCGTGCGCAACCGCTCCATCATCCGCCACATCCATCCCGCGCCCTCGCGGCACGGCGTGCACTGGCCGCAGCTTTCGTGCTTGTAGAAATAGCTGATGCGACTGATCGCGCGGACGATGTCGGTCGATTTGTCCATGACGATCACCGCCGCGGTGCCGAGGCCCGATCCGAGCGCCTTCAGCCCGTCGAAGTCCATCGGGCAGTCGATGATTTCGTGCGCGGGGACGAGCGGCACCGACGACCCGCCGGGAATCACCGCGAGGAGGTTGTCCCACCCGCCCCTGATCCCGCCACAATGCGTGTCGATCAGCTCGCGGAACGGGATGCTCATCGCCTCCTCGACGACGCACGGTTTTTCGACATGGCCGCTGATCTGAAAGAGCTTCGTGCCCTCGTTCTTGGGATTGCCGATGCTGGCGAACCAGGCGGGTCCGCGGCGCAGGATGTCGGGGACGACCGCGATCGATTCGACGTTGTTGACTGTCGTCGGGCAGCCATAAAGGCCCGCGCCCGCCGGGAACGGCGGCTTGAGGCGCGGCTGGCCCTTTTTGCCCTCGAGGCTTTCGAGCATCGCGGTCTCTTCGCCGCAGATATACGCGCCCGCCCCGCGATGGACGAACACGTCGAAGTCGTAGCCGGACTTCGCCGCGTTCTTGCCGAGCAGGCCTTTCGCGTAAGCCTCGGCGACCGCCGCGAACAGCACCTCGGCCTCGCGGATATATTCGCCGCGAATGTAGATATAGGCGGCGCGCGCACGCATCGCATAGCCGGCGATCAGCGCGCCCTCGATCAGCTTTTGCGGATCGTGGCGGATGATCTCGCGGTCCTTGCAGCTTCCCGGCTCGGATTCATCGGCGTTGATGACGAGGAAGTTCGGCCGCCCGTCCTTCGGCTCCTTGGGCATGAAGCTCCACTTCATCCCCGTCGGAAATCCCGCTCCGCCGCGCCCGCGCAGGCCCGACGCCTTGATGTCTTCGATGATCTGGTCCTGCCCGCGCGCCATCAG
>JACDGO010000255.1 GCA_013821585.1 Sphingomonadaceae bacterium | reverse complement strand
GCCGCAACGTCGTCGTCATGACCCGGCGCTGGGACGCGCCGGACGAGAACGCCGCGAGCGTGCGCTGCCTCGACCGGGACGGAGCGCTGCTACCCGCCGCGACTGAGACGGCGATGGTGACCCCAACGGGAATCGAACCCGTGTTTCAGCCGTGAAAGGGCCGCGTCCTAACCGCTAGACGATGGGGCCGTCAGCGTGGCGCGCTTAGCGGCGGAGGGACGCGAGGGTCAAGCTAGCCGCGCGGCGAGTGACAAACGGCTTGGAGCTTGTTGCTATCGGGATCGCGAACATAAGCGGCGTAATAATTGGCGTGATAGTGCGGGCGCAGGCCGGGCGGCCCTTCGTCGCTGCCGCCGTTCGCGAGCGCAGCGGCATGGAAAGCATCGACCGCCGCGCGACTTTCGGCGATCAGCGCGAAATGAACACCGTTGCCGGATATGGCCGGCGCGCGATCGAAGGGCGTGACGACGAACAATTTCGATCCGGCCAGCGCGCCAAAGGCGATCGCGCCTTCCATCGCAAAGGGTTGGGCGATGCCGAGCGCCGCCATCAGGGGTTCGTAGAAGCGCCGGGCGCGATCGGGGTCGTTGGTTCCCAACGTCACATGGCTAAACATATTGCCTCCCGTTCAATCGCACCACGCGGCATCGTCGAGATGCAATTCGGCCGCGCGCCGCGCGCCCCAGTCGTCGATCTTCGCGCGGCCCGCGACCCATAACCGACGGTCCGGTCCCGCGCCGAGCAGCGCCTGACCCAGCGGCGCATCGGCGCTGCGGAAGGCGACGGTCTTCAGGCTGCGGCCGTCGTCGCCCGCCATCACCGCGCGAACGTGACCCTGGCCGACGACGTCGGCCTTCACGACGCGCATCGGACCCGCCGCGACGCGTGGGGCGGGCCAGCCCATGCCGTATGGCCCGCCCGCATCGAGCGTCTCAACCAGCGCGGGCGTGACGCCGCCGCACGCGACCACGGCGTCGAGGAGCAGCGCGCGATCCGCGCCCGCGCGCGACACGTCGCCGCCCAGCCGCTCGTCGAGGAAATCGGCGAACGCGTCGAGCTTGCCCGCCTCGATCGTGAGCCCGGCAGCCATCGCATGCCCGCCGCCTGCGACGAGCAGCCCCATGTCCTTCGCCGCGAGCACCGCCGCGCCGAGATCGACTTCCGCGATCGACCGGCCCGAGCCTTTGCCCGTGCCGTCCGCGTCGAGCGCGACGACGATCGCGGGCTTGCCCAGCTTCTCCTTCAGCCGCCCCGCGACGATGCCGATGACGCCCGGATGCCAGCCGTGCCCGGCGACGACCGCGACCGCGCGATTGCCCTTGGCGAGCGCCGCGCTTTCCGCTTCGGCCTGCACGTCCGTCTCGATCGCCCGGCGCTCTTCGTTCAGCCGGTCGAGCTCGGCGGCGATCTCGCGCGCTTCGTCGGGGTCTTCGGTCGTTAGTAGGCGCACGCCGAGGTCGGACTTGCCGACGCGCCCTCCTGCATTGATGCGCGGGCCGAGCGCGAAGCCGAGATCGTGGCACAAGGGCGCGCGGGCGAGCCGCGACGCCTCGATCAGCGTGGCAAGGCCGACGTTGCGCCGACCCGCCATCACTTTCAGTCCCTGCGCGACGAACGCGCGGTTGAGGCCTTTAAGACTCGCGACGTCGGCGACCGTCCCCAAGGCGACGATGTCGAGGAGCTCCATCAGTTTCGGCTCGGGGCGCTGCGCGAAGAACCCGCGCACCCTGAGCGTCCGCACCAGCGCAGCGGCGAGGAGGAAGGCGACGCCGACCGCGGCGAGATGCCCGAACGCCGCGCCCTCACTTTCGTCGAGGCGGTTCGGGTTTACCAGCGCGAACGCTTGCGGAAGCTCGCTCGCGCATTTGTGGTGGTCGACGACGATCACGTCGACACCGCGCGCCCGCGCCATCGCGAGCGCCTCGAACGCCTGCGCGCCGCAATCGACGGTCACGATCAGCGATGCGCCGCGATCGGCGATCCTGACCAGCGCCTCGCCCGACGGGCCATAGCCCTCCATCAGCCGATCGGGGATATAGGCTTGAGGCGCGAGCCCAAGGTCGCGCAGCACGCGGATCAGCAGCGCGGCCGATGTCGCGCCGTCGACGTCGTAGTCGCCGAACACCGTCACCGCCTCGCCCGCCGAAACCGCCGCCGCGAGCCGCTCGGCCGCCGCGTCCATGTCGCGGAAGATTGAAGGATCCGGCATGAAGGCGCGGATCGTCGGATCGCGGTGCGCGGCGAGTCCTTCCGGCGGGCAACCGCGCGAGAGAAGCAGCTGATCGACGAGATCGTCCGACTCCCCGCGCGCGGTCCCGCGCCAGCGCCACGCCTGGCCGGTGATCGAGGCTGTGATCGAAAGCGGGTTCACCTCTTCCGCGTAGAGCGGACGGGTGGCCACGCCAAGCGTCACCGCTCCTCGCCGGGCGGCGACTCTTCCTTGCGCGGCTCGACCGACAGGCCGTCGCGGTTTATCCGCACGTCCAGCGGCACGCCGCCGATCTCGCCCGACAGGTTCAGCCCCGCCTCGTTGCCGAGATGCAGCGACAGATTGTCGCCGAGCGGCACATCGACCTCGGCCGGCGCTTCCTCGAGGGCCGGCGGAGGTGGCGGCGCGGCGCGGCGCGCTCCGGGAATCGCTGCGCCCATGAAGTCGCGCCAGATGCGCGCGGGAAGGCCGCCGCCGTGAATACCTCTCAGCGGTATGTTGTCGTCATTGCCGACCCAGACGCCGACGACAAGATCACCCGCGAAGCCGACGAACAGTGCGTCGCGATTGTCCTGACTCGTGCCGGTCTTGCCGAAAGCGGGAATGGCGAGCGCCGCGCCGCTTCCGGTCCCTTCAGCGATCGTCGCGCCGAGCAGGTCGAGCAGTTCGCCGCGCGTGCGCGTATCAAAGCTGTGGCCGTAGCTCAGAAGCCGGTCGAGAATGCCGGGAGCCTCTCCCTCAACGCCACGCGGCACGACCGGGAAATGGTTGGCGGCGACCGCGGCGTAGGCCGAGGTCAGCTCGAGCAGGGTCACGCCCGACGACCCCAGCGCCAGCGTCGGATCGGCCGACAGCGGGCTACGGATGCCGAGGTCGCGCGCCGCCTTCACCACCGCCTCGGCCCCGACCTTCTGGAATAGCCGCACGGCGGCGACGTTCGACGAACGTGCGAACGCCTGGCGCAATGTGATCTGCCCCCGGTAATGCGCGCTCGCGTTCCTGGGGCGATAGCCGCCGGCGGTGATCGGGCTGTCGTCGATCAGGCTGTCGGGCGTCAACCCCGCCTCGAGCGCGGCGAGATAGACGAACAGCTTGAAGGTCGATCCCGGCTGGCGCCGCGCCTGCGTCGCGCGGTTGAACGGCGAGGCGTCGTAGCTGCGCCCGCCGATCATCGCGACCACCCCGCCGGTCGGGCGCATCGCGACGAGCGCGACCTGCGCCTTGCCGAAAGCGGCGGGCGCTACGACGTTTCGCGCGATCCGCTGCAGCCGTGCGTCGAGCGTCGTTTCGACCCGGATATCGCCATAGCTCTGTTCGGCCGACGCGCGCGCCTGCGGCATCGCCCAGTCGGCGAAATAGGTGCCCGTCGGCAGTGCCGGGCTGTCGCGCACGTCGAGCGCCGCGGGCGGCGCGGCGCGCGCCTGAGCAGCGGTAACGAAACCGGCATCGGCCATCGCGCCGAGCACGACGCGTTCGCGCGCCTGCGCTTCGCCCAGGTTGCGCGTCGGCGCGAGGCGCGATGGCGCCTTGACCAGCCCCGCGAGCATCGCGCCTTGCGCCAGGCTCAACCGTTCGGGCTGGCGGTGGAAATAATGGAGCGAGGCCGCGCGCAGTCCGTAGACGTTGTCGCCGAAATAGGCGTTCGAGAGATAGCGTTCGAGGATCTGATCCTTGGTCAGCCACGCCTCGAGCCAGAAGGCGATCAGCATTTCGCGCGCCTTGCGCGTCAAGCTGCGTTCCGGCGTCAGGAAGCTCATCTTCGCGAGCTGCTGGGTGATCGTGCTCCCCCCTTGGGTGCTGCGTCCGCGCGCGTTGTTCCACGCAGCGCGCAACATCCCGCGCGGATCGACGCCCCAGTGCGTCTCGAAGCGGCGGTCCTCGATGGCCATGAACGCCCGCTTGACATGCGCGGGCAGCCGCGCGGCGCTGATGGGCGCCGCGACGATCGCGCCGTTCTGCGCGATCGGCTCGCCGTCCGACGCGAGCAAAGTGATGCGCGGCGGGGCGATCGGCTTCAGCGATTTCGAAAGCGGCGCGGTTAGCGCGAGCCAGGCGAACAGCGCCGCGAGCAGCACTACGACGCTGATCGCGCCGCGCCTGATCCACGGCCATTGAC
>JACDGO010000254.1 GCA_013821585.1 Sphingomonadaceae bacterium | reverse complement strand
CCGACTTCGGCACGTGTGTCGGGATCGAAGTTCATGTCCATCGCATCGGATTGTCGGCGCGCGAGCATCCACGCGATCGGCGTCGCCCAGAATTTCGCGAACGGCCAGCCTGCCGTGGCGTTGGTGTCGAGCAGGGCATCGACATCGGCATGATCGAGCCACAATTGCGTGAGCGGATCGAGCGATTGCCCCGTGGCCACCGCCTGGGCCAGAAAGATGCCGTTGATACCGCCCGCCGACGCGCCCGCGACGATGTCGGCAAGCACGCGCATCTTCAGCCCCGCGCGTTCCTCGATCGTCCGAAACAGGTCGATATAGGCGGCTTCGGTCGGCGAGGGCGCGATCTTGCCGTCGTGGAACGAGCGACTTGCCCGCGAAAGGTGCCAGATCTCCTTGGTGATGCCGTGCATATAGACGGCCAAACTGATCCCGCCGTAGCAGACCAGCGCCAGCCGCAGCTCCTTTTCCCGCATGGCGGCAGGTTCGCACGCCGAGGCGCGATTGGAAAGCAGCGCACGGTGGCGCGCTACGCGGCGCGCTTCCCGCCGGATGGGTCCATGACGCACCGCAGGACCCCGGCAAGGCTGTTTACGCCCAGCCGGCTCATCAGATTGGCGCGGTGCATTTCCACCGTTCGCGGCGCGATGCCGAGTTCGATCGCGATATCCTTGTTCGCGAGGCCGCCAACCATACCCTGCAGCACGGCTTTCTGCCGCCCGGTCAGGATCTCGTCGAATCGGTTCACGGAGACTGTCGGCCCGGCGGGCGTGAGCGATCGCGCGACAATCTCTAGCCCGCGCTGGATCGCGTCGAGCAGTTCCTTCAGAGAGAAGGGCTTTACCAGGAAGTCGACCGCCCCCAGGCGCATGCCGGATACCGCCGTGTCCATGTCGCCATGACCGGTCATCAGCACGATTGGAAGCCGGTCCCGTAGCGGGGCGGCGCGTTCCAGCACCTCGAGGCCGCTCATCACGGGCATACGCACATCAAGCAGCGCGCAACCTGGCGAAAGATGATCGACGCTATCGAGAAAATCCTGACCGCTGGCAAAGGGATGATAGCCGAAACCGAGCTCGTCGACCATGCCGCTCGTCACGGTCCGTACGCGCGAATCGTCGTCGATGATGTAGACGGTGTCTTTATGCGACATGATCACTCTACTGTAACTCGTCACGAGGCTTAAAACTATAACATAAGGCAAGTATCTATATTGCCAAAGTTTACAGCAGAACGCACTACCGTAATTCCCGCATGGCGCAATTTCGAGTCTTGTAAACGGCCCGTGAGTAAACAGGGTTATCGGGTTGGTCCCTGATCGACGGCGGGTCATCCCCACGACCCGCCGTCACTTTCCCTTCATCCGATATGCTCTCGAACGGCGCCGGTCGCTGTTTAATTCACATTGAATCGCATGAACATCATCCCGCCCGCGCGATCGCCGCCGTAGACGGGGTCGAGGGGGCCGGGAACGAAATTATATGAAGCGAGCGCACCGATACCGAACTCAAGATAACTCGCGACGGGGAAGTCGCGGATGGCGCCGACCGACGCCTTGCCGACGGTGTAGGCGGGCCCATGCGCGCCGAGCAGCTCGGGATTTTCGGTCAACTCGGCGCGCACGAACACGGTCCAGCGTGCATCGGGCTTGATCGCGCTTTCGAGCGCGAAGGCATCGTATTCGCGATGCTCGATCCGGCGGCGGCCCCATGCCGCGGTCGTCGACCACCAACCCGTGTCACCGATCCTGACCGTGTGGATCGCGCTCGCCGACCACTTCGTCTGGTTCTGACCGGGCTCGAGCTGCTCGGGGCTGATCTGCCGCGCAAAGGATGCTTGCAGCGACCAGGCGTCGCCGGGGTTCCACGACACGCGCACTGCGGTCGAATCGAGCGCGCCGGCTTCAATGTCGTAGCGATGCTGATCCGGCTCGCGGCGGCGAAAACGCGACGCTTCGAGCTTGACGCCGCCTATCACGACACCGGCGGTCACGACGCCGAACGTGATGGGCGTCGAATCCAGCCAGTGATGCGTGATCGGCGCTTCGGGCGAGTCCATGATCGACATGCGGTGCATGAAGGCGGGCGGCCCGAACGCGGGCTCGCCGGGTAGGCCGCCGTAGACGAACACGCTCGCGTGATCGAACAGCTTGACGCTGTAGCTCGCCGACAGCTCCATGAAGAGGTCGTGCGGGTGCTGGCGGTCGACGAGCTGGGTGGCGCCGTCGGCGGTCTCGCCGCTCCCCAGCAGCAGCGGATAGCCGCGCTTGCCCATCAGCGGATCGGGGCTGAGCATCGCGCGGAATTGCAGCGCGTCGCCGTTCGCGAATTCGCGCCTCGCCATCCCCATCACCATGCCGGACACGAACGCCTTGTCGTCGCCGCGCGGTCCCGATTGCGTGTCGCCGACGAGGTTGAGCATGCCGTGCGCCATCAGCATCCACTGGCCGGAGACGATGTGGATCCCCGAATGCTCGGATGTGTCCGGCTGCCAAGCGGTCCCTGAAGCCTCGCGATTCATCGCATACGGCCCGAGCGCGCCCGTCATCGCGTGATCCGTGCCGGGCATTTCGCGGTTCATCGAGCCAATGTCCTGGCCGGAATGATCCATGCCGGGCATGGCCGGGCTCATTTGCGCGGTAACGGGATTGGCGATCGTAAGCGCCAGGATGCCAGCGAAGGTGGCGATGCAAAGCTTCGAAGGGAGGGCGCAGTTCATGAAAAGACGCGTTTCACGATCAAACTCAAAAGGCTTGCGATGGCGAAAGGCCGCTTGCATATACCCCCTATAGGTATTTGCAAGGAGGCAGCATGGCTGCGATCGGGCGCAAACGGGCGAAAGCCAATCGCTTCGCGCGGATCGCCGGCCAGGTGCGCGGGATCGGCAGAATGGTCGAAGACGATCGTTACTGCATCGACGTGCTGCACCAGATCCATGCGGTGAAGGCCGCGCTCGCGCGCGCGGAGAGCGAGGTGTTGAAGGACCATGCCACCTGCTGCGTCGCGGAAGCAATCGCCTCGGGAGACGCCGACGAGCAGCGCGCGAAATTCACCGAACTTGTCGAGCTGTTCGACAAGGCGAAGCGTTGATGTCCGGCGGGGTCGCGATGGGCGTGTGGATGCTGGTCAAGTAGCTGCGCGTCAGAGGCGGATGCCGAAGCGCGGACCGATCCAGACCATCGCCAGATAGAACGCGATGGTCGCAAGGCACCCGGCGAGCAGCGAAATCCAGAACGCCACCCCTTGGCGGAGCAGCGCGGAAACGATCAGGAACAGCGGCAGCGACGGCAGCACATACCAGAAGGTCGCTTGCGCATGCCGCGCGAGCCGTTCCGGGTCGGCGGTGTCGCGCCACAGCCACATCATCCCGAGCAGCGAGACGAGCGGCAGCGACGCGACCAGCGCGCCGAAACCGGGATTGCGCCGCGCAAGCTCGGATACGATGGCGATAATGAAGCCGGAGAGCAGCGCCTTGACGATCAGATAGGTCATGCCGAGCGACGTAGAGGTCGCCGCTTCGCCTCGCAACGGCTCTTGCGTTCTCTCCCTGTTCACGGCAGGATATGCATATGGCCAAGCCCCAGAAGCGCTATGTCTGCCAGGCCTGCGGGTCGGTCGCGTCGAAATGGGCGGGGCAGTGCGACGACTGCCTCGAATGGAACACGCTGGTCGAGGACGCGGGCGCGGTGGTGACGCCGTTTTCCGCGCGGCATAATTTGCAAAGCGGCGGGCGCGCGGTGACGCTCGTGCCGCTCGACGTCGATACGGCGCTCCCCGACCGGATGGCGTCGGGGATCGGTGAGCTCGACCGCGCGCTCGGCGGCGGGTTCGTCGCGGGGTCGGCGACGCTGATCGGCGGCGATCCGGGGATTGGCAAATCGACGCTTCTGCTCCAGGCGGCGGCGAAGCTCGCGCTCGCGGGCAAGCGCGTCGCCTATGTTTCGGGCGAGGAGGCGGCCGACCAGGTTCGCTTGCGTGCCCGGCGGCTGGGACTGGGCGACGCACCGGTGGGCCTCGCCGCGGCGACGTCGGTGCGCGACATCCTCGCGACGTTCCCCGCGCCGCCCGATCTGCTCGTCATCGATTCGATCCAGACGATGCATTCGGACCTGATCGAAGGCGCGCCGGGCACGGTGAGCCAGGTGCGCGCGTCGGCGGGTGAGCTGATCCGCTTCGCCAAGGAGCGCGGCTCGGCGGTTGTGCTCGTCGGGCACGTCACCAAGGACGGGTCGATCGCGGGGCCGCGCGTGCTCGAGCATATGGTCGATACCGTGCTGAGCTTCGAGGGCGAGCGCAGCCACCAGTATCGCATCCTCCGCGCGGTCAAGAACCGCTTCGGC
>JACDGO010000253.1 GCA_013821585.1 Sphingomonadaceae bacterium | reverse complement strand
CCTGACGCCGCCGCCTCTATGGGCCGCTTGGAAAAATGATGGGTGGTAAGCGCCGACTACATCCTCCGTTACCGGCCCGACTATCCGATCGCGGTCGTGGAGGCGAAATCCGAGTATCAATCGGCCCAGGACGGCGTTCAACAAGCGCGCGATTACGCGGAGGTGTTGGGCCTCCGCTTCGCTTATGCCAGCAACGGGCGCGAGATCATCGAAATCGACCTCGCGGCGGGCACGGAGGTGGACCGCTCCGACTTCCCGACGCCGGACGAGCTCTGGCAACGGCAGCGGGACTCGCTCGACCTGCCCAATGCGGCGACTGAAACGAAGCTACTGACGCCGGGCTATCCGGACGCCGAACGGCCGCTCCGCTACTATCAGGAGATTGCAGTCAACCGCACGCTGGAGGCTGTTCTCGGTGGCCAGCGGCGCGCGCTGCTCAACCTGTGCACCGGCGCGGGCAAGACGGCGGTTGCGTTCCAGCTATGCTGGCGGCTGTGGTCGGCCGGGTGGAACAAGCGCGACGATCATCGCAAGCCCAAGATTCTGTTCCTCGCCGACCGCAATATCTTGATCGACGATCCCAAGGACAAGACGTTCGCGCCGTTCGGCGACGCGCGGTGGAAAATCGGCGCAGGCCGTGCCGTGCACAGCCGCGACATCTACTTTTCAACCTACCAGGCGATTGCGGAGGATGAGCGACGCGAGGGTCTTTATCGCGAGTATGCCCGTGACTTCTTCGACCTGATCGTCATCGACGAATGCCATCGCGGCAGCGCGCGGCAGGACAGCTCGTGGCGCGAAATCCTCGAATGGTTCGAACCGGCCTACCAGATCGGCATGACCGCGACGCCACTGCGCGAGGAGAGCCGCGACACCTACGCCTATTTGGTGCCCCGCTTTATACCTATTCGCTGGCGCAGGGCATCGCTGACGGCTTCCTTGCCCCCTACCGCGTCCACCGGATCGTCACCGACCTGGACGCCGCCGGCTGGCGACCCACCGTGGGCGAGCTCGACCGCTATGGTCGCGCAGTGCCCGACGAGGAGTATCAGACCCGCGACTTCGAGCGCGTGGTCGCCCTTCGCGCCCGCACCGAAGCCATCGCCAGGCATTTGACCGACTTCCTCAAGAACACCGACCGTTTCTCAAAGACTATCGTATTCTGCGTCGATCAGGATCACGCCAGCGAGATGCGCCAGGCCCTGGTCAACCTGAACGCCGACCTTGTTGCCCGTCATCCCGATTACGTGGCGCGCGTCACCTCCGACGAGGGCGACATCGGCAAGGGCAAGCTCAGCCGCTTTCAGGACCTGGAGGCCGAGACGCCGGTGATCCTGACCACCTCGCAGTTGCTCACCACGGGCGTGGACGCGCCGACGTGCAAGAACGTGGCCCTGGCGCGCGTCGTCGGCTCGATGCCGGAGTTCAAGCAGATCATCGGCAGGGGGACGCGGCTGCGCGAGGATTACGGGAAACTGTGGTTTAACATCCTCGACTACACCGGGACAGCGACGGAAAAGTTCGCTGACCCTGCCTTCGATGGCCAGCCGGTCGAGGAAATCCACACCGAGATCGACGAGGCCGGTGCCGTCGTTTCCGAGGTGCGCGAGGAGGCTGCCGATTGGGAGGGTTTCCCCACCGAAGGCGACGGCGGACCCGCCGAACTGCCGACCGATGACCCCGCCCTGCCGCGCAAACTCTATGTGGACGGCGGCGCGGTCGAGGTCGTGGCGCACCTGGTCTATGACCTTGATTCCGACGGCAAGCGCCTGACTTGCCGCAAGCTGACCGACTGGACCGGGGAGAAGGTGCGAACCCTCTATCCCACGCCCGCCGCTTTTCGCGCCGAATGGGCGCTGCCCGAAAAGCGTGCGGCGGTGGTCGAGGCGCTGGCGGAACGCGGCATCGACCTTGCAACGCTGTTGGCCGACGCGGAACGGCCCGATGACGATCCGTTCGACCTGCTGTGTCATCTGGCGTGGAACGCGCCGTTGCTGACCCGCAGGGAGCGGGCAGAACGTCTGCGCGCCGCCGATCACGACCTGTTCGCCCGCTACGGCGACGATGCCCGCGCGGTGCTGGACGCGCTGCTGGAGAAGTATGCCGCCGGAGGGCCGGACCAGCTCACCTTGCCCGCCGCGCTCAAGGTCGTGCCGGTATCGGACTTCGGCAATCCCAGCGAGATCGCGCGGCGCTTCGGTGGGGCGGCGCGGATGCGTGCGGCGGTGGCGGAGCTGACCGAACATCTCTACGCGGCCTGAACCCGACCAAAGGACAAGAATGGCCCGCCAGAAAAAGACCGTCGCAGCGCAGACCACCGCCCAGCGCCTCGACAGCATCGTCAAGTCGGCACGCAAGATCATGCGCAAGGACAAGGGCCTGAACGGCGACCTCGACCGGCTGCCGGTGTTGACCTGGGTCATGTTCCTCAAGTTCCTCGACGATCTCGAGCGGATGCATGAGGACGAGGCGGCGCTGGCGGATACGCCCTTTCACGCCGCCATCGAGCCGCCCTATCGCTGGCGCGACTGGGCCGCCGACAAGGACGGCATCACCGGCCCGGACCTTCTCACCTTCATCAACGGCGAGGAGGCGACGCGCCCGGACGGCACGCGCGGGCCGGGCCTGTTCGCCTACCTTCGAGGGTTGCGCGGCATGAACGGCGGGCGCGATCGGCGAGACGTCATCGCCACCGTCTTCCGGGGCGTCTCGAACCGCATGGAAAGCGGTTATCTGCTGCGCGATGTCGTCAACCTGATCGACGCCATCCATTTCGACAGTTCGGAGGAAATCCACACCCTCGGGCGGCTCTACGAGACGTTGTTGCGCGAGATGCGCGACGCCGCCGGGGACTCGGGCGAGTTCTACACGCCGCGTGCCGTGGTCCGCTTCATGGTCGAGCGCGTCGATCCACGCATCGGCGAGACCGTGCTCGATCCGGCCTGTGGCACCGGCGGCTTCCTCACCGAATCCTACGCTCACATGGCGCGGCAGGCCGACACGGTGGAGGCGCGCGAACAGCTTCAGTCCGGCGCGCTGAAGGGCGTCGAGCCCAAGTCGTTGCCCTTCCTGCTGTCGCAGATGAACCTGCTGCTGCACGGGCTGGAGGCGCCCGACATCGACCCCGGCAACGCGCTGCGCTTTCGCCTTTCCGAGATCGGCGAGCGCGAGCGGGTGGAGGTCATCCTCACCAACCCGCCCTTCGGCGGCGAGGAGGAGGCCGGCATCCTCTCCAACTTCCCCGGCGATCGCCGCACCGCCGAAACGGCGCTGCTGTTCCTTCAGCTCATCATGCGTCGGCTCCGGCGCGGCGGACGCGGCCGGGCGGCCGTGGTCGTGCCGCACGGCGTGTTGTTCGGCGACGGGGTGGCGGCACGAATCAAGGCGGACTTGCTGGAACGGTTTAACCTTCACACCGTGGTGCGCCTGCCCGAAGGCGTCTTCGCGCCCTACACCGACATCGCCACCAACCTGATTTTTTTCGACACCTCGGGGCCGACCGGCGACATCTGGTTCTGGGAGCAGCCCGCGCCCGAAGGACGACGCAAATACTCCAAGACCGCCCCGCTCCAGCCCGAGGATCTGGCCGACCTCACCGCGTGGTGGGGTGATCGGCGGGATGACCCGCGCGCGTGGAAGGTCAACGGCCCCGGCCTGATCGAGCGCGATGAGGCCGGTCAGGTCCGCGCCGTCAATCTCGACCAGAAGAATCCGAACGCCAAGGCGGCGGAGGATCACCGCTCCCCGGTCGAAATCGTGGACTGCGTGATGGCGAAAGAGCGCGAGGTGCTGGTGATCCTCGACGAATTGCGCACGCTGGTGGCCGAGCGGGAATCGGCATGAGCGCCTGGCTCCGCGTGGCGTTGGGGGAATGTGCTCAGCTGACATTGCGGGGAGAGATTCCCGATCCAGACCGCACCTACCGGCTCGTGGGCGTTCGCTGGTGGGGTGAGGGTGCCTACGAATACCGGCAGGTTTCCGGTGCCGAGACTCAGGCCCCGCAGCTCTTCAGCGTCGAGGAGGGAGACCTCCTAATAAACAAGATTTGGGCGCGGCATGGCAGCATTGCAGTCGCTGACGGCTCGATGGCAGGTGCATTCGGTTCCGCCGAGTTTCCGACCTTCGTTCTCGATCGCAATCGGGTCGATCCAAGGTTCATGCATTGGTTCAGCAAGACGCCGCTGGCTTGGTTGCAATGTGAACGCTTATCGCAGGGCACGAGCGGTAAGAACCGCGTCAAGCCAGAGCGCTTCCTGACCATCCAGGTGCCACTCCCGCCGCTCGACGAGCAGCGGCGGATCGTGGAGCGGCTGGACGGCGCGGCGGCGCGAGTCGAGGCGCGAAGCCAGGCCGCCGCCGGGGTGGAGCGCGAG
>JACDGO010000004.1 GCA_013821585.1 Sphingomonadaceae bacterium | reverse complement strand
CTTCAGCACTTGCTGGAGGGGCTGGGGGTGGTTCTTCCTCTTCCTGAACCTGCGGCATGACTCGTCCCTACGTCGAAGTGATCGGCGACCCGATCGCGCACTCGAAATCGCCGCTGATTCACAATTTCTGGCTGGAAAAGCTCGGCATCGACGCGGAGTATCGCGCAACGCATGTGCGGCCGGACGAGCTGGCGGATTATTTCGCGCGGAGACGCGGAGACGCGGCGTGGCGCGGATGCAATGTCACGATCCCGCATAAGCAAACAGCCCTCGATCTGCTGGCTGACAAGGATCGAAGAGCAGCGGCGATTGGCGCGATAAATACGGTGTATCGAACGGGAGATCGTCGGCTGGTCGGGACGAACACAGACTCCGTAGGCGTGGGAGAGGCTATAAGAGAACTGACGCTGATCGGTGCTGACGTCTGCGTCATAGGCGCAGGCGGAGCGGCTCGCGCAGCCTTTAGCCAGCTTGCAGCGAGTCGCTGTGCCGCCGTGCTTATACTTGCACGCGATCCGCGAAAGGCCCTCCAAACAGCGTCCGAATTCGACATCTTCGCGGTTGGCGTAGAGTTCGCTCCCGGTTCCACGGCGCTCTGCGAAGCAAGTCTTTTGATCAACGCGACGCAGTTGGGCCTGGAAGGTCAGGATGCCATGCCCGACTTCCTTTTGGCCGAGCTTGCGGAGATGCCGCGAGACGCCGCTGTATTCGACATGGTCTATTCGCCCGTCGAAACGCCTTTGCTCGCTCAAGCTCGGGCGCTTGGATTGCGAACGATTGACGGTCTCCAGATGCTCGTCGGGCAGGCCGCCGCCGCTTTCGAGCTGTTTTTTGGCCGGACAGCCCCGCGCGAGCACGACGCGGAGCTCCGCGCATTGCTGACGTCATGAAAATGCTCGGCCTCACCGGATCGATTGGCATGGGCAAGTCAACCGTCGCGGCGATGTTCGCGGACGAGGGCGTTCCGGTGTTCGACGCCGATGCGGCGGTGCATCGGTTGCAGGGGCCGAAGGGAAAGCTGCTCGCCGCGATCGAGGATGCGTTCGCCCGGACGACCGGGGCCGAAGGGGTCGATCGGGCGCTGCTCGGCGCGCGGGTGCTCGGCGATCCGGCGGCGCTGAACCGGCTCGAGGCGATCGTTCACCCTGCGGTCGCTGCCGAGCGCGTGGCGTTCCTCGCGGAACACCCGAATGCGCCGCTGATCGTGTTCGACATCCCCCTGCTGTTCGAAACCGGCGGCGAGGCGGGGGTCGACGCGACCGCGGTCGTTTCCGCGCCCGCCGACATCCAGCGTGCTCGCGTGCTAGCCCGGCCGGGGATGACGGCGGAAAAGCTCGACGCGATTCTCGCGCGGCAAATGCTCGACGCCGAGAAGCGCGCGCGGGCCGATCATGTCATCGACACCGCCGGCTCGCTCGACGCGACGCGCGCGCGGGTTCGCGCGCTGATCGCTTGCCTCGCGGGCTCCAAAGGCCGATACCCGGGCACTTCCAATGCGTGAAATCGTCTTCGATACCGAAACCACCGGGCTCGACCCGAGCCAGGGCGACCGCATCGTCGAGATCGGCTGCGTCGAGCTGGTCAACCGCTGTGAGACCGGGCGGACCTTTCACGCCTATTTCAATCCGGGGCGGGCGATGCCGTCGATCGCCGAGCAGGTCCACGGCCTCAGCGACATCTTCCTTTCGGACAAGCCCGGGTTTCACGAGCGCGTCGAGGACCTGCTCGACTTCCTCGAGGATTCGCCGCTGATCGCGCACAATGCGATGTTCGACTTCGCCTTCCTCAATCACGAGATGGGCGAGTGCGGGCGGATGCACGTGCCGCTGTCGCGGATGATCGACACGCTCGCCTTGTCGAAGGCGCGACATCCGGGCGCGAAGCACAGCCTCGACGCGCTTTGCGCGCGCTACGGCGTCGATCGCAGCCAGCGCGTGCTCCACGGCGCGCTGCTCGACGCGCAACTGCTCGCGCAGGTCTATGTCGAGCTGACCGGCGGGCGGCAGATCGGCTTCGACATCGCCGCGCCCATGGCCGCCGCGCAACCCCAACGGCTCAACGCGAGCGCCGCGGTCACGATCGTCCGCACGCCCCGGATCCACGTCGCGAGCGCCGCGGAACAGGAACGCCACCGGGCGTTCATCGCTAGGCTGGTTGATCCGCTCTGGGCGCAAAGCGAAACTTGGCACGACGAGGCAGTTTCGCGCGTTGACGCGTGAACCGGCGCGCGGCTAAGCGCCCGCGCCCGCTTGAAAGAAGGAGCTTTCCATGGACATCCGCGTATCGGGGCATCAGGTCGACACCGGCAAAGCCCTCAGAACCCATGTCGACGACCGGCTCCAGGGAATCGCGGACAAATATTTCGCGCGCGCGCTTTCGGCGCAGGTGACTTTCGGCAAGGGGCCGCACGACGCGGGGTTCGCGTGCGACATCGTCGCGCACGTCATGCAGGGGCTGATCCTGAAGGCGAACGGCCATGCAATGGAGGCGCATTTCGCGTTCGACGCGGCGGCCGAGAAGATCGAGCGCCAGCTCAGGCGCTACATGCGCCGGCTGAAGGACCACAAGGGCGCGAACGGCGCGGCCGACGGCATCGACGCGGGCTATACGGTTTTCGATGCCGGGAGCGAGGCCGAGGAAGCGAGCGACAATCCGCTGATCGTCGCCGAGACGCGCGTCGACGTGCCCGACGCGAGCGTCTCCGACGCGGTGATGATGCTCGATCTCAGGAACACCAACGCGCTCATGTTCAAGAATAGCGGGACAGGCGCGTTCAACATGGTCTATCGGCGCGGCGACGGCACGATCGGCTGGGTGGAGCCCCAGCGCGCGGCCTGAATTTTCCACGGCGGCGAACGCCCGCCCCCTTTTCGGACACCCAATGAACGACTTGAACGAATTCCTCCGCCCCGGGGCGGTTGTCGCCGCGCTCGTCGCGCCGACCAAGAAGGCGCTCTTTCACCAGCTCGGCGTGCTCGCGCACCGCGTTCACGGCGTCGATGACGAACTCGTTGTCGAACGGCTGACCGAGCGCGAGCGCCTCGGCTCGACCGGCTTCGGCGGCGGCGTCGCCATCCCGCACGGCAAGATCGAGGGGCTGACCCAGGTCGTCGGCGTGTTCGCGCGGCTCGCGCAGCCGATCGATTTCGGCGCGATCGACGACATGCCCGTCGATCTCGTCTTCATGCTGCTCTCGCCGGTCGACGCGGGCGCGGACCATTTGAAGGCGCTCGCGCAGGTCAGCCGGATGTTGCGCGATCGCGCGTTCGTCGCCAAGCTGCGCGGGGCGGGGAGCGACGATGCGTTACTCGCGCTGTTCGCCAATGTCGAAGCCCGTGACGCCGCCTGACGCGCTGCAATCGGGCGCGGCGGCGCATCATCGCGCGCTCGAGTCGCTCTACCGCGCGGCTCCGATCAACGCGCTGTTCCCTTCGACGCTCGAAATCACCGGCGACGGTCATGCGCGGATCCGCTTCGAGGTCGGGCCGGAACACTATCACGCGGGCGGCGCGGTCCACGGCACCGCCTATTTCAAGATGCTCGACGACGCCGCCTTCTATGCTGCGAACAGCCTCGTCACCGACCGTTTCCTGCTGACGACCGCGTTCAACCTGCTGTTCACGAAACCGCTGAAGCGCGGGCCGGTGACCGCCGAAGGCCGCTGGGTGAGCGGCAAGCGCCGTGTGTTCGTCGCCGACGCGCGGCTGATCGACGCCGACGGCGAGGAGGCGGCGCGCGGCACCGGCACGTTCATGCGCTCCGGCATCGCGCTGTCGGGGCTCCCCGGCTACCGCCCGGCATGACGTCGCGGCTCACCAGCGCGATGCTGGTCGGCGCTCTCGTCCGCCGTGTCGCCGGCGCGGGCGGTAACGCGGCGGTGCTCAAGAAGGGCGACGCGACCGCGGGCGCGTTGCTTATCGTCTGCGCGGAACGCGGTCAGGTCCGCTCCGTGCGCGAGCGGGTGCTCGGCACCTCGGGCTATGCGTGGGAATCGGTCGGCCCCGAGTCGGAAGCGGAGCGCGCCGGATGGCTCGAACGGCGGCGCGCGCGCGATCCCGATCTGTGGGTCGTCGAACTGGACATCCCGAATGCCGAACGCTTCGCCGCTGAAACGATCGGCGACGCTTGACTCTGCTGCACTGCACAAACATTCGGAGCGCTTACGAATGAGCGTAGCCGTGCATAAGCCTCAGCAACGTCGAGGAGCGCGGACGCCAGTCGGAAGGGCGGTCGGGGCGGTATCTTAAAGTTTTTGCCCCAATGTGCGATCGTCCGGCCGCATGTTTTGAAGATCAATGACGCGATTTCTTTCCGCCGCGCGTTTCGCGGCCATTTCCCTTTTGGCGTTGACAGCCAGCGGCGCGCTCGGTTCGGGTCCGCCCGCCGGGCTCTCCCAGACGATCACCGCGCCACTTCCCGCGACGCCCGCGATCGAATCGACTCCCGATGACGGCATCGCGGCTCCTGCGCCGCAACCGCTAACGCAAGCTCAACCGGTGACGACGGCCGATTCGCAACCTAGGACCACGCTCGCCGAGTTGGTTGCGATGCACGGCGGCGAGACCGGGCTCAATGCCGACATGAACTGCCTCGCCACCGCGGTTTATTTCGAATCGAAGGGCGAGCCGCTCTTAGGACAGCTCGCGGTCGCGCGCGTCATCCTCAACCGCGCGTCGTCGGGGCGCTTCGCGCCGACCGTGTGCGGCGTTGTCAAACAGCCGAGCCAGTTCTCGTTCGTGCGTGGCGGCGGGCTTCCTGCGGTCGCGAGCAATGCGCAGTGGAAGCGCGCGGTGGGCATCGCCCGCGTCGCGCTCGACAAGCTTGCCAAAGGCCCCGCCGCCGACGCGCTCTATTTCCACGCCCGCCGCGTCGCGCCCAACTGGGGCAAGCGTCAGGTCGCGGCGGTCGGGAATCATATCTTCTATCGTTGAGGGCCTTTGCATCGTTCTTGGCCTGTTCTACGATGGTGCGATGCTCGACACGCCCGCCCCGATGGCCACAGCCGACGTCGTGCGCGGAACCGCGCGGCTGCTGCTCAGGCACGATTGCCTGACGGTGACCGAAGTGCCGCTGGGCAACGGGCGGCGCGCTGACCTGATGGGATTGTGTCCGAACGGCAGGGTGACGATCGTCGAGGTCAAGGTGTCGCGCGCCGACCTGCTTGGCGACGCGAAATGGACCGAGTACCTCGACTATTGCGATCGCTTCTTCTGGGCGATCCCCGCGCACCTTGACGCGAGTCTTCTCGACCGCGTCGAAATGCTCCCCGCGCGCGCCGGGCTGATCGTCGCCGACCGCTACGACGCCGCGATCGTGCGCGAGCCGGCGATCATCGCGCTCGCGCCGTCGCGCCGGCGCGCGGAGACCTTGCGCGTGGCCAGACGCGCGGCGCGGCGTCTGCTCGGCGATCTTGACGACGGCGTGCTGAGTGCGACGTGATCCCCGCCTGCGCGGGGATCACGGCTTGCCGGGAGCCGTCAATTCGGCCCCACCGCCGCCTTGGGGCGTGGATGCGTTTGGTCGATCGCGCTGAGGATCGCCGACGACCTCTGGTCGCGCTTGGCATAGTCGCGCGCCGAAAGCCCAGAGGACGTGTCGGTCTTGTTCGGGTTCGCGCCCGCCGCGAGCAGCACGCGGACGGCCTCGATGTCGTGGTTTTGAACCGCGACGATCAATGGGGTCGCCCCGCTCGAATTGGCGATGTCGACGCCCGCGCGGCGGTCGAGCAGCAGCGACATGCCGTCGGTCCAGCCGATCTGCGTCGCGAGCAGCAGCGGTGTGTTGCCTCCCGCGTCGCGCCCGTCGGGCTTGGCGCCCTTGCCGAGCAGGAAGCCGAGCCAAAGCGTATCGCGCCGCTTGACGACGATATGCAGCGCCGTCTCGCCGCTCGCGGGATCGCGCGTGTCGATGATGACGGTGCCGGGCTTGGATACGAGCGTCGTCGCCTTCGCGCCGTCGCGGTCCTTGACCGCTTTCAGGAAATTAAAGCTATCGGAAAATTGCGCCGGTGCGCCCGTTGGCAGCATCGCCGCCGCCGCGAGCGCCGTCATTCCCAGTCGAAATGCCCGTCTCATGCGTCCACCCTCGCTTGCGAAGCGCTTGCTAGCAGCGCAAGGCTGGCGCGGCCATGAACAAGTTCGCCCCGATAGCGCTGTTGCTCGTCGCCGCGTGCGGCCAGGCGCGCCACGAAACGCCGCCGCTCGCGGGCGCGCGGATCGGCGGGCCGTTCGCGCTGACCGACGAGGACGGGCGCGCGGTGACCGACAAGAGCTTCGCGGGCAAATACCGCATCGTCTATTTCGGTTACACCAATTGCCCCGATGTTTGCCCGACCGACGTCGCGCAGCTGATGCGCGGGTATCGTGCATTCGCCAAGGCTGATCGGGCGCGCGCCACGCGGATCGTCCCGCTGTTCGTCTCGGTCGACCCGAAGCGCGATACCCCGGCCCTGCTCAGGGACTTCACCGCGGCGTTCGATCCCCATCTGATCGGGCTGACAGGCAGCGCGCAGGCGATCAAGCAGGCGGCTGACGAATATGGCGTCGCCTATTCGGTCGAACAGACGCCGGGCGCGTCGGGCTATCTCGTCAGCCATAGCCGCGCCGCCTATCTGATGGATCCCGACGGAAAGCCGCTCGCGCTGTTGCCGCAAGACGGGACTGTCGACGCCATCGCCGCGGAACTCAATAAATGGGTGACGTGAAATTCTGGGAGCTCCCTCTGGATGCGCTCGACCGCGGCCAGTGGGAAGCCCTGTGCGACGGCTGCGGCAAGTGTTGCATCCACAAGCTCGAGGACGAGGACACCGGCGAGTTCTACCCGACCAACGTCGCCTGTCGCTTGCTCGACCGGCGTCAGGCGCGCTGCAAGGACTATGCGAACCGGCGCGCGCATGTCCCCGACTGCATCCGGCTGACGCCCGATACGGTCGACGATCACGAATGGCTGCCGCGAACCTGCGCCTATCGCCTGCGCAGCGAGGGCAAGCCTTTGCCCGGCTGGCACCACCTGATCTGCGGCGACCGGGAGGCGGTCCACGCGGTCGGCGAATCGGTGCGCGGCTGGACGATTTCGGAGGATGACGCGGGCGAACTCGAGTTTCACATGGTCGACCGGATTGTCTGAGCTCGTCTTTACCGGTGGCGGGCGGGCGCGGGCGCTGGTCGTCGTGCGACGGCGGGGCGTGCGGGCGATGCGGCTGAGCGTCGATCCGCGCGACGCGAGCGTGCGGCTGAGCCTGCCGCCGCGCGCGCCGTTGCGCTCTGCCCTCGCCTGGGCAGCGGGCAAGCGCCATTGGGTCGAGGCGCAGCTCGCGGCGCTTCCGGGAGGAACGCCGGTCGCGCCGGGAATGGCGCTTTTGGTCGGCGGCGACGTGCTGGCGCTCGACTGGTCGCCCCTCCATCCCCGCGCCGTCGTCCGCGCCGGCGAAGTGCTCCGCATCGGCGGGCCTCTCGAATCGCTGGCGCCGCGACTCTTGCGCTGGCTGCGACGCGAGGCGCTCGGCCTTCTCGGCGCAGAGACGCGCGCGCTCGCCGGCGCGCACGGCATTTCGGTCGGGCGCGTCGGCGTGGGCGATCCCAAGGGCCGATGGGGGAGCTGCGCGACGAGCGGCGATATTCGCTATAGCTGGCGGCTGATCCTCGCGCCTTCCCATGTCCGCCGCGCGACCGTAGCGCATGAGGTCGCGCACCGCGTCCATATGAACCACGGAAAGGACTTTCACGCGCTGGTCGCCGAGCTCCACGGCGGCGATCCCGCGGATGCGCGCCGCTGGCTACGCGAGCACGGCCCCGCGCTTCACTGGTTCGGGCGCGACGGCTGATTGCGTTCGCGCGGCGGGGCGGGCGCCTGCTGGTCGCCGCCGCCGCGCGTCATCCGCTCGATCCACGCCTGGTCGAGCCGGTCGGGCGCCTGTACGTCGCGCGGGGTTCGCTCGGGCGGCGGCTGCTCGGTCTGGTCGGGGCGCGCCTCGTCCGCGCCTGCGTCGATCGGCATGCCGTTCTCATCGACGAACTGGCCTTCATCGACATTGCCGAAATAGGCTTCGTTGTCGGGCTCGAGTTGCCATTCCGGGAGGGTGACCGCGGTCTGGAATTGTTCGATCGGGCGTTTGGCGACCGCGACTTTCATGAATTGCGCGAACGCCTGCGCGGGCGCGCGGCCGCCCTGAAGCCCTGGAATCGCGCGCGCATCATCGCGGCCCATCCACACGCCCGTCGTCAACCCGGAGGAGAATCCGAGGAACCAGCCGTCCTTGTTCGAACTCGTCGTGCCGGTCTTTCCCGCGACCGGGCGGCCGATCTGCGCGGCGCGCGCGGTGCCGGTGTTGACCGCAGTCTGAAGCAGGTCGATCATCTGCGCGGCGACCTGCGGCGCGACCAGCACATGGCTCATGTCGCTCTCGTGCGTGTAGAGCACTTCGCCTCTCGCGGTCGTGACCTTCAATATGCCATAGGGCGCGATTGCGACGCCGTTCCCCGAAACCCCCGCGAACGCACGCGTCATGTCGATCAGGCGGACGTTCGACGTGCCGAGCACCATCGCCGGGTGGGTGTCGATCGGCGTCGTGATGCCGAAACGCCGCGCCATGTCCGCGACCGCGGAGACGCCGACCTCCGCGCCGAGCTTCGCCGCGATCGTGTTGATCGAATAAGCGAAGGCGGTGCGCAAGGATATCTCGCCCGAGAAGCGCCGCGACGAATTGCGCGGCCGCCAGCCCTGGATGTCGACCTCTTCATCGACGACCGTGTCGGCGGGCGTGTGCCCGGCTTCGAGCGCTGCGAGATAGACGAAAAGTTTGAACGCCGATCCCGGCTGACGCACAGCCTGCGTCGTGCGGTTGTAGATTGACGCGACATAGTCCTTGCCGCCGACCATTGCGCGCACCGCGCCGTCACGGTCGAGCGCGACCAGCGCGCCCTGCGCGCCCGCAGGCGTGTTCGCGCGGATCGCGACGTCGGCGGCGCGCTGCATGGATAGGTCGAGCGTCGTCCACACGTCGATCGGCTCGTTGCCCTCGTCGATCAGCGTGTCGAGCTGCGGCAGCGCCCAGTCGGTGAAATAGCGTACGCTGTTTTGCCGCGGCTCGGGTGCGAGCGGCACGCCGGCGGGATTGGCGCGCGCCTCTTGCGACGCGGTGATCAGTCCTTCGCCGCGCATCACGCCGAGCACGACGCCCGCGCGCTGCACCGCCGCCGACGCGTCGGCGCTCGGCGAATAATTGGAAGGCGCCTTGACCAGCCCGGCGATGATCGCGGCCTCGCCCAGCGACAGGCTGTCGGCGGCGTGGCCGAAGAATTTCCGGCTCGCCGCGTCGACGCCGTATGCGCCGCCGCCGAAATAGACCTTATTGAGATAGAGCTCGAGAATCTGGTCCTTAGAGAATTTGCGTTCGAGCGCGAGCGCGAGGACCATCTCACGGAATTTGCGCGTCCACGTCTTGTCGTTCGTCAGGAACACGTTGCGCGCGAGCTGTTGCGTGATCGTGGACCCGCCCTGCGCGAAGCGCCCGCGCGTCGCGCGCACCTGAAGCGAGCGCGCGATGCCGATCGGGTCGATGCCGGGGTGCTCGCGGAAGCGCTTGTCCTCGACCGCGACCATCGCGGTGCGCATGACCTGGGGGATCTGTCCATAGCTCAGCCACTGGCCATAGCTCGGCCCGAGCGAGACGAGCACCGCCCCGTCGGCGGCGTGGACGCGGATCATCTGGCCGTTGGGCGAGGACTTCAGCTCCTCGAACGAAGGGAGCGAACTCCACGCGATCCCGACCGCGGTCGCCAGCGCGATCAGCCCGAGAATGACGGCGAACAGACCGATGCGCCACAGCCGCCGCCACCATCCAGAGGCTTGCGAGGGAGACTGCGACGCCATTGCGGCGGGGGGTTAATCGGTAATCGGGTGCGTCACAAGCGCGGTCACTTGCCTTCGAAATCGAGCGCGGCGCTGTTCATGCAATAGCGCAGGCCGGTCGACTCGCGCGGCCCGTCGGGGAAAACATGGCCGAGGTGCCCGTTGCACTTCGCGCAGCGCACCTCGGTGCGCGCCATGCCGTGGCTGGTGTCGGTGTGCTCGACGACGGAGTCGGTCGAGGCAGGGGCGACGAAGCTCGGCCAGCCCGATCCGGACTCGAACTTCGCGTCGCTCTTGAACAGCTCGGCGCCGCAGCCCGCGCAGCGATAGGTGCCGGGCGCCTTGTTGTCGTTGTAGATGCCGGTGAAGGCGCGCTCGGTGCCGCCTTCGCGCAGCACATGATATTGCGCGGGCGAAAGCTTTTGCTTCCACTCGGCGTCAGGCATTTCGATCTTTTCCATCACGCGAAGATGGGCAGGACGTCGCGCGGGTTCAATCCCCGATGCGCGTCATGCGTGCGAGCAGACGCGCGAGCGACGGCAGCGCACTCGCGACGCGCGTCGCGGCCGAAGCGGCGAAGGGACGCTCGCCGAGCGCCCAGATCAGCCGCGCCGCCGCGATCGGCCTTCGCGTGCGGGCGGCGAAGGCTTGCTGATATTCGGGAGCGCCGGTTCCGTGCAAACAGGCTTGGGCGGCGGCGATGCCGCTGGCGATTGCGATGCCGATGCCTTCGCCGGCGAGGCTCGGGATTACCGCCGCCTGGTCGCCAAGCCGAAACACGCCGGGCGCAGTCGTCGTCGCGCGCCAGCCATAGGGGACCGACGCGATCGCATCGATTGCCGGCGCCGCGTCCATGAACGCGAGCCGTTCCCCGAGCGGTGTGCCGCGCGCGATCTCGGCAAGCAGCGTCTCGGGTTTGCCGCCCGCGTCGAGGAGTCGCGATTTGCGGACCGCGAGGCACAAATTCGCGCGCCCGCCTTCTTGCATAAGAAGTCCAGCATAGCCTCGGTCGAACAGATGCAGCTCGATCGCGCTGCCGATCAGCGCCGCGAGCGCGGGATGCGGGCCGAGCTTGACGCGCAGGCCGAGCGTGGCGTCGCCGTCGGAACGGGGTCGCGCGCATCCTCGAACGTCGTGCTTGCCGGTGGCGAGGAACAGCGCCTCGCCTTCGAAGTCGCCATCGTCGGTGCGCAGCGTCATGCCCTCGATCTCGCGCACCGTCACGCCGCGCTCGACGCGCGCGCCGAGGCTTTCGGCGACGCCGAGCATCGCGGTATCGAGGCGGCGGCGCGAGACGCCGATCGCGCGGGCCGGCAGGCGCGCTTCGGCGGCGTGCGATCCGGCGAAAAGCCGCACGCGATCGATGGCATGGCCTTCGACCGCGATGCCGATCCGGCCGAGCGCTTCGAGCGTGTGCCAGCTGAGGAATCCACCGCATAGCGCGTCGCCGGTCTCGCGCTGGCGCTCGACGATCAGCGGACGGGCGCCGCCGCGCGCCAGGGCGATCGCCGCTGCGGACCCTGCCGGCCCGCCGCCGGCGATCAGCGCAGCTTCTCGACGCACAGCCGGAAGGGAAAGACGCGGCGCACGCGCGCGTTATCGAGGCCTGCCTCGGCAAGGAGCGGCGGCCATTCGGCGGGGCGGTAGCTACGCGCGATCGACAGCGTGCCATCCAGCCGGACGATGCGGTGCCAGCCCATCAGCCGAGCGAGTAGGGGGAAGCCCAGATGTGCGAAACCATGGCGGTGGAGGTCGTTGACGAACCAGCCGAGCTTTGCTTCGGCATCCATGAAGCGCAGGAAAGCGACAAGCTGCGCGTGCGTCATATGATGCGCGACGAGGCTCGAGACGATCAGATCCCAGCCTTTGCCCGCGAGTTCCGCATAATCGCCGGTACTATAGTCGATGCGCATGCCCGCCGGGGTGCGCACGGCGGCGGCGGGGGCGCTCTTGGGGTTGAGGTCGATACCGACGAGCTCGGCGTCGAGCCCGCGTTTTGCCGCCCACGCCGCGATCGCGCGCAGCATGTCGCCGTCGCCGAAGCCGACATCGAGGAGCTTGAAGGCCTTGCGGTTCCCGATCGCGCGGCGGATGAAGCTCAATGTCGGCGGGCGGGCGAGCGTCAGCGTGTTGACCTGGGCCAAGTCCTGGACGACCGCCGCATAGGTCGCGGGGTCGAGATCGTCGGCATCCATCAGCTCCTCGGCGATGGCACGTTGCGCGAGCATCAGCCGGTCCAGCCGAAGCGCAGCCCCTCGGCGGCGAGGCCGGGGCCGAAAGCGAGCGCAACGCCGCGCCGGGGCCGTGCCTCGAACAGGCGTGCGAGCACGAACATCAAGGTCGACGACGACATGTTGCCATAATCGCGCAGCACGCCGCGCGACGCATCGAGCGCTTTCGGATCGAGCGCGAGCGCATGCTCGACCGCGTCGAGGATCGAGCGCCCGCCCGCATGCACCGCCCAGCTGTCGATTTCGGCGGGATCCACGCCGCCGGTCAGCTTGGCGCGCGTCGCGGGATCGGCGAGCGCCGCGCCGAGCCGTGCGGGAACTTCGCCCGAAAGGTGCATCGCAAAGCCGGTGTCGCCGATGTCCCAGCGGATCAGCGCGTGCGAATCGGGAAGGGTCGCCGCGAAGCTGTCGTCGAGCGACAGGCCGGAACCTTTGGACGTGACCAGCGCCGCCGCAGCGCCGTCGCCGAACTGGAGCATCGCGAGCAGCGGCTCGATTCCCGTCTCGGGCTGGAGGTGAAGCGTCGACAGCTCGACGGTGACGACGAGCACGCGCGCTTCCGGCTCCGAGCGGACGATATGACGCGCGGCCTTCAGCGCTGTCACCGCCGCATAGCAGCCCATGAAGCCGACCAGCAGCCGTTCGACCGAGCCGTCGAGGCCGAGGCGCGCGGCTATGAGCTGGTCGATCCCGGGCGCTACGAATCCCGTGCAACTCGCGACGACGAGGTGCGTGATGTCCGTTATGTCGGGCAACGCACCGATCGCTTCGAGCGCGAGCGCGGGCGCATGTTCGGCATAAAGCGCCATGCGCGCCGAGGTCGGCGGCATCGCGCCGCCTTCGTAAAAACCGCCCACATCGATCGGCGATCCGCCGGCGTCGGGCAGCACCGACCAGCGATGGCCGATCCCCGAGCGCGCCGCCATGCGATCGAACAGCGCGGCTTCGCGGCGGTCTGTCAGCCGCTGGCGCGCCCAGCCGATAAAGGCGGCGTGGATGTCGTGACTGGGAACGGCGGCGCCGATCGCAACGATGCGGGGAGATGCGGGCAAGCGGAGTCTTTCCTGGCGCGAAGTCGCTATGGGTGGTTAACCAACTATTGAAAGCGACGGGTGTAACGTATCGGCAATGAACCGAAGCTGGCCATTCGCCCTAACGCTTCTTGCGGCGCAGACGTTGCACGCCGAATGTCGGCTGTGCGCGCCCGCACCCGAAACGGCCGCGAAAGCGCCTGCGCAGCCGCTCGAGATCGAGATCGAGGCGGGGCTCGACTTCAGCCGCGCGGCGCACAGGGCGAACACGGGCGGGACGATCGCGGTCGACGAGCGTTCGGGCGGGCGGACCATCGGTGGGGGGCTGATCGACCTCGGCGGCCTCGCGCTGAAGGGACAGGTGCGGCTGACCGGCGCGCCGTTCGCGCGCGTCCGGATCAGCCTGCCGCCCTCGATACGCCTGAGCGCGCCCAATGGCGGGTCGGCGGAAGTGTCGGGGCTCGAAACCGATCTCGGCCCCGATCCCGCGCTCGACGCGCAGGGCAGGCTCTCGTTCAGCTTTGGCGGGCGGCTGATCGTGGCCGGCGGGGCGTCGGGCGACTTTCGCGGCCTTATCCCGATCACCGCCGATTATCGCTGAAGGCGTTGTCGCGCCGTTAACCGTGCTGCGAAAGCCAATCTGAACGCGCGGTCGGGCAAAGCGAGGCCGCGACCGGGGCGGCGAATGTCCCCTAGCAGAATTTATCGTTCAGTCAGGGGACCAACATCATGAAGAACCAGATGATCAAGGCCGCGCTTTGCGGCACCGCGCTTCTCGCCCTCGGCTTGGGCGCGACCTCGGCGCAGGCCGCGACCGCGACCGCGTTCGCCAAGGCGAAGATCCTGAAGCAGATCACCGTCACGAAGAGCGCCGATCTCGACTTCGGCACGATCGTCACCGGCGCGGCCGCGTCGACCGTGACCGTTTCGTCGGCGGGCGTCCGCACCTGCGGCGCGGGCCTCACCTGCACCAATCCTGCGACGGCGGCGGCGTTCGGCGTCACCGGCACATCGGGCGCGGTGGTGACCCTCGCTGCGGCGGGTCCTGTCACCCTGACTGGCTCGAACGGCGGAACGATGTCGGCGACGCTGAACACGTCGGCGGCGACGATGACGCTCACCGCCGGACCCGATCCGTTCACCGTGGGCGGCGTCCTCTCGGTCGGCGCGAACCAAACTGACGGCGTCTATCAGGGCAGCTTCACGGTTACGGTCGACTACCAGTAATCGACCGACCGCAAAGGCCAGGGGAAAGCCCGTCGCTCCGAAAAGGGGCGGCGGGCTTTTTTTGTTTTTCCCCTTCCAGGGAGGGGAGTCATCCGCGCGTGGTTAGCGGAAAATCAACTCAATTCGGGCAATGAGATGGACGGAGCGACAAAGGCTCCGTGGGGACCAACCACCATGCACAAATTTTCGGCGCGGCTTGCCGCGCTCGCGCTCCTTTCGGCCGCCGCGCCCGCGCTTGCCGCGGGCGACCTCCTCGTCGCGCCGACACGCGTCGTGCTCGACGGCGCGCGCGGGACCGAAGTGATCCTCAACAACATCGGCGCGCAGCCCGCGACCTATCGCATCTCGCTCGAACTCAGGCGGATGACCGCCGACGGCCGGCTTGACGATGTGGCGCCCGAAGCCGCGAATGCGAAAGAGACCGCGACGCTCGCGATGATCTCCTACGCGCCGCGCCGGATCGTGCTCGCGCCCAACCAGCCGCAGGCGATCCGCATCGGCATCCGCCCGCCCGCCGACTTGCCCGACGGCGAATATCGCGCGCACATGCTGTTCCGCGCGATTCCCGGCGCGGCTCCGGCGACCGCGACGCCGGTGCGCGAAGGCCTGTCGATCGCGCTGACACCGATCTACGGCGTCACCATTCCGATCATCGTGCGCAAGGGAAGCCTCAAGGCCGCCGCGAGCCTGAGCGGCGTGCACATGGTGCGCGACAAGGACGGCCCCCAGCTTGCCTTTACGCTCGCGCGCAGCGGCGACCGCTCGACCTACGGCCGCATCCGCGTGACGCGCTCCGGCATCGACAAGCCCTTGCTCGAGGTGCGCGGCATCGCCGCCTATGCCGAAATCTCGAGCCGCACGGTGGCGCTGCCGGTCGATGCCGTCGTCGCCGCGAAGCTTGTCGGCCCCGTGAAGATCGAATATCTCGAGGACAATGACGCGGGCGGCGGACTGATCGCCGAAACCTCGGCGGTGCTGCGCTAGGAGTTTCGGACCGGGGCGACCCGCCATGCGCCGCCTGCTTTCCCGGATCGGCCTTGCCGTCGCCGCGCTGTTCGCCGCGCAACCCGCGCTCGCGGCTTGGGCGCCCAATGCCGACGACGCGCTGCTGCTCGATGTGCGCCTCAATCAATATCGCCTTGGCGACGGCGTTCGCGGTTATGCGACGCCGAGCGGAACGTGCGTCGATCTCGCCGACATGATCCTGGCGCTCGACCTCCCCATCCGTCTCGACAAACAGTCGCGCCGCGCGACCGGCTGGGCATTCGCCGAAAATCATACGCTGACGATCGATCGCGTGAATGGCGAAGAACATATCATGAACAATGCCGCGAAAGTCGCGCCGGACGACATTCGCGACACGCCCGAGGGCTGGTGCGTCTCGACAAAGGCGCTGTCGCGCTGGCTCGGCGTGACGCTCGATGCGGACAGAGGCAACGCACTTCTGATCATCAAGTCTGACAAAAAGCTGCCGCCGCAGCTCGCCGCGGAACGCCGCGCGCGCGTTGCCGCCGCGCCCGTTACCTTCGATCTCGCGAGCCTGCCGCACGCGAGCGCGCCGTGGCGCGGGATCAAGCCGCCCGCAATCGACATCGTCGCCAGCGCCGGGGGCCTGCGCGACCGGCGCAGCGGCAACCGCATGGACGCGCAATATGAGCTCTACGCATCGGGCGAGGCGGGGCCGGTCGCGTATGACGCGCGGCTGTCTTCCACCCGGAACGGCGCGCCCGCGACTCTGCGCTTGCGCGCCTATCGCACCGATCCCGAAGGCAAGCTGCCGCTGCACGCGACGCAGATCGCCGCTGGCGACGTGACCGGGCTGTCGAGCCCGCTGGTCGCGCAATCGAGCGTCGGGCGCGGCATCATGATCACCAACCGCCCGGTCGATCTGCCGACCACGTTCGACCGCACCGATTTCCGCGGCGAACTGCCGCGCGGCTGGGACGCCGAACTCTATCGCAACGGCCAGCTGCTCGCCTTCGCCAACGACCGCGCCGACGGCCGCTACGAATTTCTCGACGTGCTGTTGCTCTATGGAACCAACCGGTTCGAGATCGTCCTTTACGGGCCGCAGGGGCAGGTGCGGCGCGAGGTCAAATCGGTAGCGGTCGGGCTCGACTCGATTCCGCCCAAGAAGACCTGGTATTGGGCGGGAATCGACGAGGACGGCCGCGATCTGATCGATCTGAACCACGCGCCGAACTTCGGGCAGCGCGGATGGCGCGGCTCATTGGGGATCGAGCGCGGGCTCGACGCCAGGACGTCGGTCGCGGCGCTGCTGCACAGCCTCGTCCTCGACGACGCGGGGCGCAAAAACTATATCGAGACGAGCGTGCGCCGCGCGATCGGCCCGGCGCTCGCCGAGCTTTCGGCGTCGGGTGAGGCCGGGGGCGGCAGCGCCGTGCGCGCGCAGGTTATCGGGGAAGCTGGGCGAACACATTACGGAATCGAAACGATATGGGCAAACGGCGGCTATGAATCCGATCGGGTGCTCAAGGACGTGACGGGCCTGCACAGCTTCACCGTCGACCATGATTTCGGCGAGGGACGCGGCGCGATCCCAGTGCATGTGGACGCGCGCTACACGACGCGGCGCACCGGCTATGACTCGATCGACCTCGCGTCGCGCGCCTCGGCGAACCTCGGCCCGCTCTCGCTGACCGGCGAGCTGTCGTGGCGCGACGAGTGGCGGCGGCATTACGGCCCCGATCCCCCTGGCGTCATGGAGGCGGGGCTGCTCGCCAATGCGCGCGTCGGCCGGGTGCGGCTGCGCGGCGAAGCACACTGGCGCCTGTCGCCCGAAAACCGCTTCGAATCCGCGACGCTCGTCGGCGAATGGTCGGCGGGGCGCGACGACCTGCGCCTCGCGGAATGGCGCACGGAACTCGGTTACGACCGCGCGCTGCATCGCGGGCGCGCCGGAATCGGCTATGCGCGCCGTTTCGATCGCTTCGCGTTGACCGGAACTGGCGAGATCGCGACCGACGGCGCGGTCGCGGCCGGCCTCAACCTCGCGTTCTCGATCGGCCCCGATCCGCGGCGCGGCCGCGCGTTCCGCGTCACCTCGGACAAACTCGCCGCCCGCGGCGCGACCCTGGTGCGCGTCTATCGCGACACGAACGGCAACGGCCGCCGCGATCCGGACGAGCCGCTCGAAAAGGACGTTCAGGTCGCCGCGGGCCGCGTTCCGGTCGACCGCCTGACCGACGCGGACGGCGAAGTCGTTGTCGACGGGCTCGAACCGTTCCAGCCGGTGCTGATCGGGATCGACACTTCGTCGCTGGCCGACCCGTTCGTCCAGCCCTCGACGGCCGGCCTGGTGGTGACGCCGCGCCCGGGCGTTGCGCTCGCGGTCGAGCTTCCGTTGGTCAGCGCGGGCGATGTCGACGGGACATTGGTGCGTGGGGGCGGCGGCAATCTCGAAGGCGTCGACCTCGAGCTGCTCGATGCCGAGGGCCGTATCGCCGCGCGCACGCGCTCGGACTTCGACGGCTTCTTCCTGTTCGAGCGCGTCCCCTATGGCCGCTACAACCTGCGCATCGCCGCGCTCGCCGCGCAAGCGACGCGCCTCGCGCCCGCGCTCGGCGGCATGGCGTCGGTCTCCGCGAAGACGCCGTCCGCGCATCTGGGCGCGGTCGCGGCGCAGCCCGCGCCGAGGATGGCGGCGAACTAGCCGACTCGCGCGTGTTCCGATAGCCAATCGCCACCAATCGCCAATCAACCCGGAGATCGACGATGCTCGAACATGTCCCGCGCTGGCTCGGCGGATTGTTGCGCAACGTGCGCGCGGGGCACGCGGGGCTGGCGATCGCCGACCCGATGATCGGCGAGGGCGCGGGGCGGATCGAATTGTCGAGCCCGGCCTTCGGTGACGGCGCGCGTCTGCCGGAGCGCTTCACCGCCGACGGTGCGGGCGTCTCGCCGCCACTGGTTTGGGGCGACGTTCCCGAGGAGACGCTGAGCCTCGCGCTGATCGTCGAGGATCCCGACGCGCCCGCGCCCAGGCCGATCGTCCATGCGGTCGTCTGGGGGCTGCCGCCGGATGAGCGGCGGCTCGCCGAAGGCGCGATCGCGCGCGACGGAGACGGCGGCGCGGACGGGCGCGATGTCGGGCGCAACAGCTTCTTTTCCGAAGGCTGGCTGCCGCCCGATCCGCCGACCGGTCACGGCCCGCACGACTATGTATTCCAGCTGTTCGCGCTGTCCGAAGCGCCCGTCATTGGCCGCAATCCGCGCCGCGCGGACCTCATGACCGCGATAGCGGGCAAGGTGATCGCCGCGGGCGTGCTGACCGGCACTTATTCGCGCGGCGAGGAACGCACGGCCGGCTCGGGGCGAAGAGCGACGGCGTGATTGGTGCGGTCGAGAAGACTCGAACTTCCACGGCCTTTCGGCCACAGCGACCTCAACGCTGCGCGTCTACCAGTTCCGCCACGACCGCACAGTCATGCACCCCCGGACACGCCCGGCGGCGGGTAGGCGCGCGCCCCTAGCAAAGGCTTCGCGGGGCCGCAATGGCCGCCTATTGCGGCGGCGCGCCCGAGAAGCTCAGGTTGAGCGCCTTCGATCCCTTGGGCACGTCGATCTCCGCCGAATCGAACGGCATCGTCTCCCTGGGGCCGATCGTTCGCTTCGGCGGCGTGATCGTCCAGCCATAGACCACGCGCCCGCCCGCATCGCGCAGCTCGGCGAGAATGTCGGGCACGCGCTGCGCGCTCGATGTCGGATTCACGACGCGGCCCGAAAGCGCGAACAGCTCGTTGCCGCTGGGAAGCGTGCGTCGCTCGGGCTTGCGCGGCACCTGAAGGAGCAACGGCACGTCGCTCTCGCCGATCGGCAGGCCGAAGCGCGCGAACAAAGTCGGCGTCCCGAACCATTGCAGCGCGCCGACCCCTGCGAGGAGCAGCAGCGCGACCGCGACCGCGGCGATCGTCCACGCGCGCGCCGGGTTGCGGCGCGGCCGGAACGGCGGCTCATGCGCGAAGGCGTCGTAATCGGGCTCGGGTTCGGCGGGGACGATCGGGTCGGGCGCGCGCGGCGGCTCGGGCGGAAGCGGCGGCGGATCGATCGGCGCGGCGAGCGGCGAGGCTGCGCGTTCGACCAGATCGAGCGGGGCCGCGTCCTGGAACCAGCTGTGGCGGCATTGGGCGCAGCGCACCTGCCGCCCGTTCGGGCCGACGGCGCTGTCGGGAACCACATAGCGCGTTCGGCAGGCGGGGCAGGACAGAATCATCGGGAGGACATGGGTACTCGAACGGGTCGCGCCACACGACTAAGCCCTATCGCGCTCCCGCGCGCAAGCCATTCGCACCGGCGCGCCCACGCTTTACGAGCGGGCGCGCGGCGTGCGATGGCGCGAGGGAGGGGGCGTGGGCGAGAGCGATGGCCAATATCGTCCAGTTCGACAATGTCGGCCTGCGCTACGGCACCGGCGCCGAGACGTTGTCGGACGTGTCGTTCGCATTGTCGAGCGGCGCCTTTTACTTTCTCACCGGTCCGTCGGGCGCGGGCAAGACCTCGCTGCTGCGCCTGCTCTACCTCGCGCAGCGGCCGAGCCGGGGGCAGATCCGCATGTTCGGCGAGGATGTCGTCACCGCGCCGCGTGCGCGGCTTCCCGAATTCCGGCGGCGGATCGGCGTTGTGTTCCAGGATTTCCGGTTGGTCCCGCATCTCTCGACCTTCGACAATGTCGCGCTTCCGTTACGCGTCGCCGGCGTCGCCGAGCGCGAGCTCGAGACGCCGGTGAGGGAAATGCTCGCCTGGGTCGGCCTCGCCGATCGCGCATCGGCACGGCCCGCGACGCTTTCGGGCGGCGAGCAGCAGCGCGTGGCGATCGCGCGCGCGGTGATCGGCCGTCCGGACGTGCTCGTCGCCGACGAGCCGACCGGAAACGTCGATCCCGAAATGGCGCTTCGCCTGCTCCACCTGTTCGATGGACTGAACCGCCTTGGCACAACCGTCGTCGTCGCGACGCACGACCTCCACCTCTTGAGCCGGATCGGCAGCGCGCGGATGATGCGGCTCGATCGCGGCCGTCTGTCCGACCCCACCGGCGCGCTCAAGCATCCGCCGCTCGAGCCGCGCGTCGCGTGACGCCGTTCGCGCCCTCCGCCGCCGACCGCCGGCTGCTTCCCGAGGGGCGGCTCGCCGGGCCGATGCCGTGGGTGATCGCGATCATGACCTTCCTGACCTTGCTCGCTGCCGCTGGAGGCCTCGCGCTCGGCGGCGCGGCGGCGGGCTTGGGCGG
>JACDGO010000252.1 GCA_013821585.1 Sphingomonadaceae bacterium | reverse complement strand
GGTTTCGATGGCTTCGGCGATCAGCCCGGATTTGGCGATTTCCTCGGCGAACAGGCGCGACAGGTCTTCACGCGCCTTCGCCTGCATCCGCGCGGGGATTTCTTCGGAGCGAAGCTCCAAGAGAAAATCGGTCATACGGCTACCAGATTTCGGGGCAGGAAATCAGTCCTTCGCGCCTTCGCGCCTTCGCGTGAAATACTGGCAAGGATGACGCGTGAAACTCGATCTAAGAAGAAAGAAGGAGGTTTCACGCGAGGGCGCGAAGGCGCGAAGGAGAAGAAAAAAATCGGGTGGGCCGCTTCGCGGCGAAGAGGAATCACGCTGCCCACCCGTTTTTCGCCATCCAGCTCGCGCAGGCGCCTTTGGCGAGGTCGCGGACGCGGCCGATATAAGCCTGGCGCTCGGCGACCGAGATCACACCTCTGGCTTGCAGCGTGTTGAAGATGTGGCTCGCCTTGATCGCCTGATCATAAGCGGGAAGCGGGAGTTCGGCGGCGAGACAATTCTCGCACTCGGCGGCCGCCTTTTTGAAACCGTCGAACAGCGCGTCCGTTCCCGCGACCTCGAAGTTCCAGCGGCTCATCTCGCGCTCGTTTTCGAGGAAGACGGCGCCATAGGTCACGCCCGCATCGTTGAACGCGAGGTCGTAGACGTTGTCGACGCCCTGGATATACATCGCGAGGCGCTCGAGGCCGTAGGTCAGCTCGCCTGACACGGGCTTGCAATCATAGCCACCAACCTGCTGGAAATAGGTGAATTGTGTGACCTCCATGCCGTCGCACCACACTTCCCAGCCGAGGCCCCAGGCGCCGAGCGTGGGGCTTTCCCAATCGTCCTCGACGAAGCGGATGTCATGGAGGAGCGGATCGACGCCGATCGCGGCGAGGCTGCCGAGGTAGAGATCCTGAAGTTCGGTCGGACTCGGCTTCAGGATCACCTGATATTGATAATAAGCGCCGAGGCGGTTGGGGTTTTCGCCATAGCGGCCGTCGGTCGGACGGCGGCACGGCTGGACATAGGCGGCGCTCCACGGATCGGGGCCGAGCGCGCGCAGCGTCGTCGCGGGGTGAAAGGTGCCCGCGCCCATCTCCATGTCGTAAGGCTGGAGGATCACACAGCCGCGCGTCGCCCAATAGTCGTGGAGCGTCAGGATCAGCCTCTGGAAGCTGAGGGGCAAGGTCTCGTCCTCGTCGGCGGCAGGTGGGCGGGTTTTGGCTTGGGGAGGGAGAAGGGTCAACCTAGCGCCCTTCTCCCTTGATGGAGAAGGATACGAAGACTTGGCGGCTTTGCCGCCTAGTCGGAGTTGGATGAGGGTGATTTTTGGGCAAAATGCGCGCTTGCCGATGAATCACCCCCACCCGCTCGCCTTCGGCGAGTCGCCTCCCCGGTCAAGGAGGAGGGGATCTGGCTCAAACGGTTTTATTCATACTCCAAGCGATATAGGGCGCATCCATGAAGCGCATCGCCCTTGCCGCCGTCGCGGCGCTCGCCCTGATTTCTTGCCATTCGACCGGGACCGAGGCGGCGGCGCGCGTCGCGAAGCCCGCGCTGTGGAAGGTCAGCGACGCCGACACGACGATCTATCTGTTCGGGACGATCCACCTTTTGCCGAAGGCTCTCGACTGGCAGTCGCCGAAGATTCTCGCGGCGGAGCGCGCATCGCAGGCGCTCGTGCTCGAAACCGTACTCGACAAGGATCCGAAGAAGACCGGTGCGATAATGATGGGCCTCGGCGTCTCGCCCGGCCTGCCGCCGTTGCTCGACCGCGTTCCCGCCGACAAGCGCACCGCGCTCCAGCGCGTCGTGACCAGAAGCGGCGTGCCGCTGACCCTGCTCGATACGCTCGAGACCTGGGCGGCCGCGCTGACGCTCTCTTCCTCGGCGCTGCACGATCTGCCGGTCAGCCCGGAATATGGCGCCGAGAACGTGCTGACGCGCGGCTTTACCGCGGCGGGCAAGCCGGTGTCCGGCCTGGAGACGCCGGCGCAGCAACTCGGCTATTTCGACACGCTGCCCGAGGCGGCGCAGCGCGCCTTCCTCGTCAGCGTCGCCGAGGACGACACCGACGCGCGGAAAGAATTCGACGCGATGATCGCCGCATGGACTGCGGGCGACACGAAGAAGATCGCGCTGACTTTCGACGACGAGCTGAAGCTTTCGCCCGAGCTGACCCAAGCGCTACTCCACCGCCGCAACGCCAACTGGACGGCGTGGATCGCCGAGCGGATGAAACGGCCGGGAACGGTATTCGTCGCGGTCGGCGCGGGGCACCTCGCGGGCGCGGGATCGGTCGAGGAGCTGGTCGCCGCGAAGGGCTTCAAGGTTTCGCGGCTCCAGTAGTCATTTCACCGATCGACATCAGGCGCGCGAGCAGGTCTTCGCGCCACGGCGCGTTCGCGGGCGTACGGGCTAGCAGCGCGCGCCAAATCTCGCCCGCTTCCGCTGTCCGTCCATTCTGCGCGAGCGCCAGGCCGAAGAAGAAGGGCGGCCCAGGGTGTTCGGGCGAGAGATGCGCGGCGCGCTGGAACGCGAATTCGGCCGCCGGCGTGACGAGGCCGTCGGCGTGCGCGACGAGCGCGTTGCCCAAGCCCACCCACAGATCGGCGCTGCGCGGATCATCGCGGATACCGCTGCGCATCGCGGTGACGGCGGCGCGTGATTGGCCGAGTTTTCCGAGGGTGTCAGCGAAGTCGAGCCACTGCGCATCTGTCCCGAACTGGCCCATCATGCTCTTGCGCGTCGCGATGAGCTGCGGATCGACCGCGCCCATCGCCTCGCGCGATTCAACCGGGTGCGCGGGAATGCCGGGCGATCCCAGCCAGGCATAGCCCGCGACCGCGACACACAGCGCCGCCGCCGTCAGCTCGAGACCGAAGCGCGGCAGCCGGCCCCAGCGCCACAGCGCCGCGAAGGCGATCGCGGCGAAGGCGAGGAGGACGAGCCAGCTCATCCGCGCCGCTTCCTGAAGCGCCCGCGCGCGAGGAACAGGCCAATGCCAATCAGAAGGATCGGCGCGATCCACAACGGCGCGGTCGTCGCCGACAGCGGCGGATCGTAGCTCACCCAGTCACCGTAGCGCTCGATCAGCCACTTGCGGATCGCCTCGGGTCTTTCGCCCGCCGCGATCCGCCTGCGGATCAGTGCGCGCATGTCTCCCGCGAGTTCAGCGTTCGAATCGGCGATCGACTGGCCCTGACAGACAAGGCAGCGCACCGATTCCATCAGCGCCTTCGCGGCGGCCTCCTGACGCGGATCGGGAAGCTGCATGTCGGCAAGCGCTGCGGGAGGAAGAGTCGAATCGGCGAAAACGGGCGAGGCGATCAGCGCCAGCGCGAAGGCTGCGGACCGCCTCACGACCGTCCTGCTTCCGCCAGTTTGGCCATGAGCTCGGGCACGTCGCCCGGAGTCACCGCGCCGATATGCTGGTGGCGGATGATGCCGTGGCCGTCGATGACGAACGTCTCGGGCACACCCGACGAGCCGATCGCCAGCTGGATCGACGAATCCACGTCCGATCCGATCGCGCGATAGGGATCGCCGTTCGCCTTGAGGAAGCGATCGACGTCCGCCGGGCGGTCGCGGATCGCGACGCCTTCGATCTCGACGCCCTGCCGCGCCATCCCGGCGAGCACGCCTGCCTCTGCGATGCACGGCACGCACCAGCTCGCGAAGATGTTGAGCAGGCGCGGCTTGCCGCTGAAGTCCGCCTTGGCGAGCGCCGAATGCCCCGTCGCGACCGCCGGCAAGGCGAATTGCGGGAGCGGTTTGCCGATCATCTTCGACGGGTGAAGCTGATCGTCGGGCTTGATGAGCCCCGACGCGACGACGCCGAAGAAGATCAGGAACGCAACGAGCGGTGCCCAGAGCCAGAAGCGCCTCATGCGTAGCCCCTCCGGATCGAGCGGTCCCATTCGCGGCGGCCGCGCCCGATCAGCGACAGCGCGCCGCCGAACGCGATCAGAGCGCCGCCAAGCCAGATCAACGTCACCATCGGCTTCCACCACAGGCGCAGCTGCCAGCGCCCCTGCGCGTCACCCTTGCCCAGCACGAGGTAGAGCTGTCCGTCGAGACGCGTCGCGATCGCCGCCTCGGTCGTCTCGGTCGGCGGCGCGGAGTAGGCGCGCGCCTGCGGCTTCAGGCGAAACGGCTCGCCCGAACCGCGCCGCGCCTCGAGCGTCGCTTCGAGCGCGGTCCAGTTCGGGCCAGCGACGGGCTCGATGCCGACGAATTTCACGTCATAGGGACCGACCCGCGCGGTGTCGCCAATGCGCGCGGCGATGAGCGTTTCCTTGATGAACGCCCGCTCGGTCGACATGCCTGCGAGCGCGACGGCGATTCCGAAATGCGCGCATACCATGCCGTAAGTGAACATCGGCGTGCGGCGCAGGTTACGGC
>JACDGO010000251.1 GCA_013821585.1 Sphingomonadaceae bacterium | reverse complement strand
CGCGGACAGATTCCGCTGACGTCCTTCTTCAACCTGACCTGGGTCGAGAACTACGGCGTCTCGCTCGGCATGCTGACCGCCGACGGCGCGGTCGGGCGCTGGCTGCTCGTCGCGCTGACGGCGGCGATCGCGGTCGGCGTGGTCGTGTGGATGTGGCGCGAGACGAACCGGATCGACACCTATGGCCTCGGCCTTGTCCTCGGAGGGGCGCTCGGTAACATCCTCGATCGCGTGCGGCTTGGTCATGTCGTCGACTACGCCGATCTTCACTTCGGCGATTTCCGCCCGTTCCTGGTGTTCAACGCCGGCGATGCCGCTATAACGATCGGCGTGTTGATCCTGCTGTTCCGCGCGTTCGTGGCGCGCGACAAGACGAAGGTGCCTGACGATGCGTAAGATGATGGTGGCGAGCGTGCTGGCGTTGAGCCTGGCGGGATGCGGGCACGCGAGCGGCGTATTCGGCCATGCGCGGCCCGATGAGTTCGCGGTGACGCGCGCGCAGCCTTTGATCGTTCCGCCCGATTTCGCGCTCGTGCCCCCCAAGCCCGGCGCGCCGCGTCCGCAGGAAGCCGATTCGTCGACGCAGGCGCTTCAGGCGATGTTCGGCGGCCCCGCGGCGCGCAGCGCGGGCGAAACCGGGACGCTCAACGAAGCGGGGGCGAACCGCGCGGCGGAGGGCATTCGCTCGAACGCCGGCGACCCGACCACGACCGTCGTCGACAAGGGCGGTACGACGCGCGACATCGTCGCCGCGCCCGAAGGCGACGGCCAGGACGCGCGCGCGACGGCGGCGACGCCCGCCCCCGCTCCCGCCGCCAGGGTGCCACCGAAATAACGCTTTAGAAGGCGACCCCGATCGAGCCGACCACTCCCGCCTTGCTGGCGTTCTTGCCGCTCGGCGTGATGAAATCGCCGTCGGTATCGACATATTGGATGCCCAACGTGAGCGCCTTGAAGGTATAGGACGCGCCGACGTTCCAGTCGGTATAGCTCTTGCCGATCGACAGCCAGCTCGGCCCCCAGGTGTGTCCGACATGCGCCGACAGCGCGAACGGCGTGGTCGGAATCGCGGCCGAGAGATCGCCCGCCAGATAGAAATTGTCCTGCTTAGGCGTGAACCGGCTGATGCTCCGCTGATCGAGCGCGAGCGCGCTTTGCTTGGGCGCGTAATTCCCCGTCACCTTCACCGTCACCGGTCCGAAAATATGCGCGACCGACAGATAGGGCTCGGCGAAGTTCGTGTTGCCGCGTCCGGTCTTCGGATAGAAATAATAGAGCAGGCCGCCGTCGAACGTCGTGCCGCCGAAGCTTTTCTTGAAGCCGAGGATCAGGTCGAGTTCCTGATTCGAATTTCCGGTCGCGGTGACATAGTCGTCGATCGACGAGCCCCAGACCGAAGCGTAGAAGCCCGAGGAATGGCTAACGGTGATCGAGCCTTGCAGCGCGGGTTGCTTGTCGGTCTGCGAGATGCCGCGGAAGCGATAGTCGGTGACGACCGTCGCTGTCCCGTTGATCGTGACCTCGGGCGGCGGCGCGGTATCCTGGGCGAAAGCGGGGGTTGCGCCCATAAGGGCGATGAGGCTGCCGCAGCAGCTTAGGAACGTGCGCATGATATCCCTTTCGAAGAATGCGTCGCGTTCCGCCTGCGTCACGCGCCTCGCGGCTCTCTTGATGGAGCGCGGTTGCGGCGACGGCGCATCGTGACGCAATTTTGTGCGCTGCACAATAGCAAAGCGATGGTTTCGATTCAGGCGGCGACGAGGGCTTGCGAAAGGTCGTCGATCAGGTCGCGCGGGTCTTCGAGGCCAATGCTGAGGCGCACGACCGTTCCGCCCGTCCAGCGCGTCGCGGTGCGGTAGCGCCCTGGTTCGGTCGGCAACGCGAGGCTTTCGTAGCCGCCCCAGCTGTAGCCGATGCCGAAGTGCCTGAGCGCATCGACGAGGCGCGCCGAGTCGCCGTGCGCGAGCGTGAAGCCGAACAGCCCCGCCGCGCCCGCGAAGTCGCGCGCGAAAATTTCGTGGCCGGGGCAATCGGGCAGCGCGGGATAGAGCACGCGCGCCACCTCCGCCCGCCCCTTCAGCCAGCGTGCGATCTCCAGCCCCGAATCGCGATGCCGCGCCATCCGCACGTCGAGCGTGCGAAGGCCCCTCGCGGTCAGATACGCGTCGTCGGGGCTGACGCACTGGCCAAGGATCTGCGCGGTCTCGCGCAGCGCGGGCCACGCGCCCGGCGCCGCCGTCACCGACCCCAGCATCACGTCTGAATGGCCGCCGATATATTTGGTGCACGCAACGATCGACAGGTCGACGCCCTTTTCGATCGCCGGGAAATAGAGCGGCGTCGCCCAGGTGTTGTCGAGCAGCGTCGTCAGCCCGCGGTCCTTGGCGACCGCGACGATCGCGGGCAAGTCCTGCACCTCGAAGGTCAGGCTGCCTGGGCTTTCCATGAAGATCGCGCGTGTCGTATCCGTAACGAGATCGGCGACGCCGGCGCCGACCAGCGGATCGTAATAGGTCGTGGAAATACCGTACGCCGCCAGCCATTCGTCGCACAGCCGGCGCGTCGGCTCATAGGCGCTGTCGGTCATCAGCAAATGATCGCCGGGCTTCAGAACGCCGAGCAGCGCTCCCGCCACCGCCGCGGCGCCCGACGGATAGAGCATCGTCCCCTCGGCGCCCGGCTCGAGCGCGGTCAGTGCTTCCGCGAGCGACCATTGTGTCGGCATCCCGCGCCTGCCGTAGAAGAATTCGCCGTCGGCGTTGGTTTTCACGCCCGCCCTGAGCGAAGCGACGTCGTCGTAAAGCGCTGTCGACGCGCGCCACACCGCCGGGTTGACCGCCGGGCCGGTCCAGTCCTTGCGGCGACCGCCCTGAACGACCTTGGTCGCGGGGCGCGTTTCGTCGCTCACGCCGCGCCGGTTTCCTTGGGCGTGTCCTTGTCTGCGCCCCATTCGCTCCACGATCCGTCGTAGACCGCGGCCTTGTCGTTGCCGAGCAGGTGCGCGGCGAAGGCGACCGCGCTCGCGGTCACGCCCGAGCCGCAGGTCGCGGCGATCGGCTTGCCCGCCTCGACACCGGCATCCTCGAACACCGTGCGCAGCGCCGCGCCCGTCTTCCACGTGCCATCGGGATTGAAGAGTTCGCTGTAAGGCAGATTGCGGCTGCCGGGGATATGCCCCGGATTGACGCCGAGCCTCGGCTCAGCCTCGGTTCCCGCGAAGCGTGCGGGCGATCGAGCGTCGACGATTTGCTCGGCCTTCGAATCGAGGTTCGCGCGCATCTGGTCCTTGGTGCGGACGTGGCTTTCGTCCTTCCAGACGGTGAAGTGGCGGTGGCGCAGCTTCTCCTTGCCGCTCGCCAGCTCGCGTCCTTCAGCCTTCCAGTTGGCGAGCCCGCCGTCGAGGATCGCAACCTCGTGCGCGCCGAACAGGCGCAGCATCCACCACGCACGCGCCGCGGTGCGCACCGCCGAATCGTCGTAGAGGACGATGCGGCTGCCGTCGCCGAGACCCAATGACTGCATCCGGCTCGCGAACTTTTCCGCGGTCGGGAGCATCATCGGCAGGTCGCTAGCGGTATCGGCGAGGCCGCCCAGGTCCATGAACACCGCGCCGGGAATATGCCCCGCCTCATATTCGGCGGCGGCATCGCGCTTGTCGAGGTGCCACGACGCATCGACGATGCGAAGATCAGGCGCGCCGAGTTCTCCGCCAAGCCATTCCGTCGAAACCAGCGAATCCATGTGCGCGTCTCCCGCCTTTTCAGCGAAATCGCTCTAGCCGCATTCCGTCGCGCGATGCCAGAGACTATGGGAGCGAAATGCAGCACCTCGGCAGGACCAGTGCCCTTCCCGCCTCGCCCGAAGCGGCGACGCTCGACTTCGTGCCGAACCCACGACCGGAACGGCCGTATCTCATCCGCTTCACCGCGCCGGAGTTCACCTCGCTTTGTCCGGTCACCGGCCAGCCCGATTTCGCGCATCTCGTCATCGACTATGTTCCGCAAGCGGCCATCGTCGAATCCAAGTCGCTGAAGCTGTTTCTCGGCGCTTTTCGCAACCACGCCGCGTTTCACGAGGACTGCACCGTCGGCATCGCCGAGCGGCTGTTCGCCGAGCTGAAGCCGTACTGGCTCCGCATCGGCGGATATTGGTATCCGCGCGGCGGCATCCCGATCGACGTCTTCTGGCAATCGGGCGCGCCGCCTGCGGAACTATGGCTGCCGCCGCAGGACGTCCCCGGCTATCGCGGACGCGGCTAGGCGAGCAAACGCACGTCGACCGCGATCTCGCGCCCCTCGATCCGGATCGCGTTGAACGACGGGGCCGAGTGGCGCGTGCGTTCCGACAGCGTGCCTGCGCCGACCAGCCGCACGCGATCGACGCCGTTGTCCCAGC
>JACDGO010000250.1 GCA_013821585.1 Sphingomonadaceae bacterium | reverse complement strand
GTCACGTTCTCACCCATGTCGCCGGGACCGATCGCAAAGCCCTGTGCTGCCAGCTCATCGAACAATTCGGCATGGATCAGATGCACCTGCCGCAGGTTCGGCATCGCCGGGTTTTGGCGGATGCGCGAAAGATGCTGGACCGTCGCTCCGGCGTGCGCATCGCCCGCCACGCCCAGGCCGGCGACCAGCGTGATCGCGATTCGCGTCGGCTTGGAGAAGCGATGCGTCCTATCGCAAGCAACGGCGATCACTTCGGCGTCCATCGCGCCAGCCTTAGTCTCCCCGGCTGCCGAGAAAACACTTTCCTACATCGAGGCCTTACTGGCATACTTGGACCCGGAAAAGTTTCGCATTGTATTTCAGTCATTTAGTAAACTTCTCAGGCCCCGTCAGCGTGATGATCGAGAAGTTCGCCCTTCACTGCACTGTCCATTGAACGATCGATCGATTGCGCTCCGATCCGGATCAACATCCACCATCAACTATTTGCTTAAACAGGATTTTCATGCCCCTTCCCGCCCCGTTCGATCGTCTCCGCCTGCCCGTGATCGGCTCGCCGCTGTTCATCATCTCAGGCCCTGAGCTGGTCATCGCGCAATGCAAGGCGGGGATCGTCGGCGCGTTCCCCGCGCTCAACGCGCGTCCCCAGACTCTGCTCGACGAATGGCTGCACCGCGTCACCGAGGAGCTTTCGACGCATAACCGCGACAATCCCTCGCGCCCCGCCGCGCCGTTCGCGGTCAACCAGATCGTTCACAAGTCGAACGACCGCCTCGAAGCCGACCTTATGACCTGCGCCAAATGGCAAGTGCCGATCGTCATCACCTCGCTGGGCGCGCGCGAGGATTTGAATACCGCCGTTCACGGCTGGGGCGGGATCACGCTACACGACGTCATCAACGATCGCTTCGCGCGCAAGGCGATCGAAAAGGGCGCGGACGGGCTGATCCCCGTCGCGGCGGGCGCGGGAGGACATGCGGGCCTTCAGTCGCCGTTCGCGCTGATATCCGAAATCCGCGAGTGGTTCGACGGGCCGGTCGCGCTTTCGGGCGCGATCGGCAACGGCCGTTCGGTCCTCGCCGCGCAGGCCTGTGGGGCGGACCTCGCCTATATCGGGTCGGCCTTCATCGCGACGAAGGAGGCCAATTCTGACGAAGCCTATAAGCAAGGAATCGTCGAGGGCCGCGCGGCGGACATCATCTATTCCGACCTCTTCACCGGCGTCAGTGGCAATTACCTGCGCGCGTCGATCGTGAACGCCGGGCTGGACCCCGACAACCTTCCCGCCGGCGACTACAAGACGATGAATTTCGGCGGCGGGAATTCGGCCAAGTCGAAGGCGTGGCGCGACATCTGGGGCTCGGGCCAAGGCATCGGTGCGGTGACCACGAGCGAGAGCGTCGCCGACTACGTGGATCGCCTAGAAGCCGAATATCGCGCGGCTAAGGCCGAGCTGGACGCGAAATTTCGCGCCTAGATCATCGCCATCCCGCCGTTCACGTGCACCGTCTGCCCGGTGACATACCCCGCCTCGCGGCTCGCCAGATAGACGACGGCGGCGGCGACGTCGGCCCCCTCGCCGAGCTTGCCCGCGGGAATCCGCCTGGTCAGCGCCTCTTTCTGCGCCTCGGGCAGGCCGTCGGTCATCGCAGATGAAATGAAGCCCGGCGCGACGCAGTTGACGGTAATGTTGCGGCTCGCGAGTTCCTGCGCGAGCGCCTTCGACATCGCGGTCAGGCCGCCCTTCGACGCGGCATAGTTCGCCTGCCCCGGATTGCCGGTCGCGCCGACGACCGATGTGATCGAGACGATCCGCCCGAAGCGCGCTTTCATCATCGGTTTGGACGCGGCGCGGATCAGGCGGAACGCGGCCTCGAGGTTGACGCGGATCACCTGATCCCACTCCTCGTCCTTCATCCGCATGACGAGGTTGTCGTGCGTCACGCCCGCGTTGTTGACGAGGATGTCGAGAGTCCCGAGCGCCTCGACCGCGCGCGGGACAAGGCCATCGACGGCGGCCGCGTCCGACAGGTCGCACGTCAGCGTGACCGAGTCTTTCAGCCCCGCCGCCGCCTCGTCGAGCGCGCCCTGCCGCGTTCCCGAAAGCGCGACCCGAGCCCCCTGCCCCGTCAGCGCCTTCGCCACCGCCGATCCGATGCCGCCCGATGCGCCTGTCACCAGCGCGGTCATGCCTGTCAGGTCGAACATGCTGCATCCTCTATCTGGTTCACGCGGAGGCGCGGAAACGCGGAGAGGCGGTGATCATTGACGATCCGTTGCACTCCCTCTTTGAGCGTCGCGCCGCCGAAATTCATAAGCAGCCTCTCCGCGTCTCCGCGTGAACAAAATCTATAAGCTCGCCAACAGACCTTCGATATCGCCCATCGAAACGACGCTCGTCGCCTTCATGTCGGGCGCGATGCGCCGCACCATTGGGGCGAGCACTTTGCCGCCGTATTCGACGACCTCGGTCACGCCCGCCGCCCACATCGCCTCGACGCTCTCGCGCCAGCGCACCGTGCCCGTCACCTGCCGGACGAGCAGGTCGCGAATTTCCGTTGGATCGCTGACCGGCGCGGCGGTGACATTAGCGTAGACCGGAACGAGAGGCGCCTGCATCGTCACGCCCGCCAGAGCTTTGGCCATCGCATCGGCGGCGGGCTGCATCAGCGCGCAGTGGAACGGCGCGGACACCGGCAAGGTCATCGCGCGCTTCGCGCCCCTGGCCTTGGCGATCTCGATCGCGCGGTCGATCGCGGCGCTATGGCCCGAGACCACGACCTGCCCGCCGCCATTGTCGTTCGCCGCCTCGCAAACCTGGCCCTGCGCGGCCTCCTCGGCGACAGCCTTCGCCGCATCGAAGTCGAGCCCCAGAAGCACCGCCATCGCACCGACGCCCACCGGCACCGCCGCCTGCATCGCCTGCCCGCGCGTCTTCAGAAGCCGCGACGTCGTCGCGAGGTCGAACGCGCCCGCCGCGCACAGCGCCGTATATTCGCCGAGGGAGTGCCCCGCGACGAAATCGGCCTTGCTCGCCAGCGATACGCCGCCCTCGCGCTCGAGCACCCGCAGCGTTGCGATAGCGTTCGCCATGATCGCCGGCTGGGCGTTTTCGGTCAGCATCAGCTCGCTGTCCGGTCCTTGCGTCATCAACCGGAACAGGTTCTGACCCAACGCCTCGTCAACTTCCTGAAACACCGCCCGCGCCGCCGTGCTCGCATCGGCCAGCGCCTTGCCCATGCCGACCGCCTGGCTGCCCTGGCCGGGGAAAATGAACGCCCTCATTTTATCGCTGTCCTACAATCCGCGGGACGCGTTATCGCTGCGACATGCCGCGCGTCCAGCCCTCCCTGCCTGCTCCTTCGGAACCGGGGCGAAGGGTTAGGTTGTCGCTACGTAGCCTCAATTTCCTCAACTTCCGCCGCGCGACTCGGCGCGGAGCGCTTGCCATTCGTTGCGGCTTCCGCCATAGGCCCGCGCTCGCAGAAAGCCGGAGGGGTTGCCGCCATCGTGGCGCGCCAGCGATCGGCATGGAAGGACGACGGACGATGGCTCTTTACGAGCATGTGTTTCTCGCGCGTCAGGATCTGGCCCAGGCTCAGGTCGACACGCTCGCGGAAAACGCGACCAAGATCATCGAAGCGGGCGGCGGCAAGGTCGTGAAGACCGAGACCTGGGGGCTGCGCAGCCTCGCCTATCGCATCGCCAAGAACCGCAAGGCGCACTATGTGATGCTCGAGTTCGACGCGGCCGGCGCCGTCGTCGCCGAGCTCGAGCGCCAGACCTCGATCAACGAGGACGTCATCCGTTACATGACCGTCCGCGTCGATGCGCACGAAGACGGCCCGTCGGTGCAGATGCGCAAGAACGACCGCGAGCGCACCCGCCGCCGCGATCGCGAGGAGTACTGAGCCATGGCCCGTCCGTTTTTCCGCCGCCGCAAGTCGTGCCCGTTCTCGGGCAAGAACGCCCCGGTCATCGATTACAAGGACACGCGGCTGCTCCAGGGCTTCATGTCCGAACGCGGCAAGATCGTCCCCAGCCGCATCACCGCGGTATCCGCCAAAAAGCAGCGCGAACTCGGCCAGGCGATCAAGCGCGCCCGCCAGATCGGCCTGCTGCCGTACCTCGTGAAGTAGGAGGAAGACCCATGGACATCATCCTCCTCGAACGGATCGAGAAGCTTGGCACGATCGGCGACGTCGTCTCGGTCAAGGACGGCTATGCGCGCAATTTCCTGCTTCCGGGCAAGAAAGCGCTGCGCGCCAATGCGGCCAACAAGAAGGTCTTCGACGCCAACCGCGCGAAGATCGAAAGCGACAATGCCGAACGCCGCACGCACGCCGAAGCCGGGTCGCATGAGGTCGAGGGCAAGACCGTGGTGCTGATCCGCGCCGCCTCGAAC
>JACDGO010000249.1 GCA_013821585.1 Sphingomonadaceae bacterium | reverse complement strand
GTGCCAGTCCTTCAGGACGGCTTCGACCTGTAGGGCAAAGGTTTCCGCGACGGCCGCCGACAAATCGCCTTCCGATACCGCCGCCTCCTTCTGATCGTCCACGTCATTCTCGATTTTGAGCCGACGAGCCTCCGTGTCCTTGATCGATTTATAGATCGCCAGCGCCTCCCTTACCTCGCCGCGCTTATCCGCCAGGCCGGCGTAGGTTGTGCGCAGTTTCGTCAACTTCGGCGTGATCAATTGCTCGATGCCGAGAGATAATTTCCTGAGATCCTCATCCGCCTTGGGCAAGCGCTTGTCGAAACCGGCAGCCTCGCGCTTCAGGTTTGTCACGGTGTCGGCCAGCTCGGTTCGCAGCAGCTCGATCTTCGCGATTTCGCTGCGCGCCGACGCGACGACCGCCTCGATATTGCCGTCGCAATCCGAATCGCGACGGTGATGCGCAGGCTCGGCGCCGCACAGCGGACAGGTGGCCTGGCCCAGGACCTCGAACAATGTCCCGCCTTCTTCGATGCCGCGCAGCCGCGCTACATCGGATACGTAATGGCGGTCCAGCAGCGTGAACCGTTCGAGAAGCCCGGCTATTTCAGCCCGACGATCCCGGCCCTCTTCAAGTTTCTTCCGTGCGTCGCGGCGGCGAATCTCCAGGCCGCGATACTCGGCATCTGTCGTCTCCAACTGGTTGGCGTGTTGCGACAGGCTTCCCTCAAGCCGCTGAAGCTGGCTTTCCAGATCGTCGGGGTCCTTCGTCAGCTCTGCCAGCCGCTCGCGGTGCTCATCGATCAATTGATCCAAAAGATCAAGCTGCGCTTCCCGCGACTGCTCCTCCGGCCCTTTGGGCTTGTTCGACACAAGCGCCGCGTCATCGACACCCGTCAGCAACAATTTGAAGGTCGCGAAATTCGGCGTGTCCGCCGTCGGATTTCCATCCGACAGGGGCGACCGCTGGGCGATAATCTCGGTTTCGTCGACAATCAGGAGCCGCGCGAGATTGCGGAAGCTCAGACTGTTCGTCTCTCCTTGCTTGTTTTTGCGCACGCGCTTTCCATCCATAGCGCATCGCTGCAGCAGGTACATCGACAAGTTGGCGTAATTCTTTTCGCTGTGCTGATCGGCGAGCTCGACCGCCTCGACGCCCTCGGCAGGAGGCTGGAGATGCAGTCCGGGAAATGCGCGGAAAGCGCCGCCGTCGACGCTCCGCAATAGCGTGAATTGTTCCCCCGCCAGGGTCTCCAGGCCCAGGAGGATGCGGTCATAGCCGATGCGCTCGGGGATATCCCGCAACTGCTGTTTTCCACCCAACATGAAGTCGATAGCCTCGACGACGAAGGATTTCCCGCATTCGGAAGCGCCGTAGATCACATTCAAACCGGGGCCGAATTCAAGGGCCGCCGGAGGGCGGTTCGGCCCATGAAACACGATATGGCGCAAACGTAGGCCGGGCTTAGGCATCACTCCGCCCCCAGACTGCGTTCTGCGGCCTGGAATTCTTCGACCCAGTGATCGAAGAACCGCCGCATCACTGCGCGGAACGCTTGCTCGGTATGATCGCCGAGAGCTTTCACAAGCCACGTCGCGCGCTCCTTGAGCGCCTTCAGGTAATCGGATTCCAGCGACGACAGAAAAGGCGCCGCATTCTCGCCGGCGCGATACCGTATTCCCTCCGGGACGAACTCCCGAGCCACAAGATCGCGCGTCATCATCAGCAAAAGAGCCTGTTGAACCAGTTTCCGCCGGACCAGCAATTCGGCAGACTGCAAAGGGGCGGGCGGATGCAGGCTCGACGGCCCGTCAATGTCGCCTGTATGCACCAGCAAATAATCGAACGCAACCAGGCGCTGAAGGTCGAATGACCGCGGATGCGCGGCGCCGAGTACGGCAACCGCGCGCAACCCAGCTTCCAGGGGTCCGTTAAACGTCGCCGGTTTTCGCTTTCCCGCTACGATTTCGTCCATAGTAGCCGGTCCTCGTTGGCCAATTGGTGGCAGATGCCATCCCTGTCTTTGGGTTTCGAGCAGGTCAGCAAGGCGTTCGAGGTGAGATGCAACCCCCGCGCCGCCTGAGTAACTTCTTTAACCCGCTCATATCCGTCTGCGTGGTCATCGTCGCATACATCGATGACCCCTGAATGGATATCATCTTGCAACGACTCAAATGTGCCCGGCGGAACGCTGTCGCGGGCAAATACCCGGAGCGATTCCGCGTGATAAAAAGCCTCGCGTTGCCGCCCGAAATGGTTCTCCAGTGTAGGCCACGCCTTGAGCGCTTTCACGTCAGGGACCAATTGCTTTTTGTGGTCGCCATAGGCGCCCAGAAGTTGCGCCACATACCGACTTTCCGCAGGCGCGATGTCTGCCGGCGGCTTATCTGGCGCTGGCCGGCTGGGAAGGCCGCCGCCAAAACGCGACGCATGGCGGGGGCACTGCCGGTGGCCCTCGACGATTTGCAACGCCGTTTTCGAATCAAAGATTGAAAAGTCGAATGCCTCAACGTAGGCAAGGAACGCACCTTCCAGCGGCACCTCCTGCGTATCGGTGATCGCGCATCGCACTGACTTGTCCCAATTTTCCACCAGCGCTTTTTTCAACTTGGCGGCGTTCCCGAGATAGCCCGCGAGAGTGGTCCCCACGCCGTGCGGGGCGACGAAGTAATACCGGCGGGGCGGCAGATACTCTTTGTTGAAGCTGTGCCAAAGGATCTTCCCGATCTCCGGCCAGGCTTCGCTCGGATAGATGGCATGATCCAGGTATCGCTTGCACTGATAGTTGTCCCAGACACCCAGCAGCTTCTGTGCATCGGTGAACCCCGCTATGTCGATGCCGCGATCGCCGGCCCCAGTGAAGCGCTGCACCTGCACGTAACTGCTCTTCAGCGCAAAATGCGCCCATTCTTCAATGAATCCTTCCCATTCCTCTGCCGAATAAAGCAGAATGCGCTGCTGCAGAGGAATCGACGGACCATGCGTCACCTGATCCGCAGTGACCGGGCTGGCCGGCGCGGCCGGCGGCGCTATGTCCGTAAAACCCTCACTCATCTCGACCGGTACTCCCGGATGCGGGTCTGATCGATGAGCAGGTGCATGGTCGTCAGCGTGAATACCTTGCCATCCGTCGCCTGAAGCAGCCGCCGCATATCCTCGCGGCGCACCTTGAACCCCCGGCCAGCGATGCAGGCTATCACGTCGTAGCCGTGGCCGGCCTCGTCCCGCAGCGTCCGCAGACGCTGAACACGGGCCACCTTGTCGCGGGCGGTGCCGTCGTCCTCCGTGAGCTTCGCCTCAATCAGCGCCACCGGATTAAATTCGTCCGGGATAATAAAGTCCGGCGCCTGGTCGAAACCAGTGATCCTTTCCGCCCGCTTCGTCTCCCGGAAGCTTACCTTTCCATCTGTCAGAACATCCTTGACGGCCGACTCGACGACCTCGCCGACCAGCTCGCTCACTGAGTCCCGATGCGAGGCGAACGGCCGCCCTAGGAAACGCTCATAGAGCACGACCGGATATGGGAGGCCAAGGTCAGCCGCTGCCTCCACGCTCTTGATGCCTTCTTTGGTGTCGGCCTTGTCGAGGCGATGAAGGAGCGTCGGAATTGTGGGTTTTGCTCCCTCAAGCAGGATTTTTACGCCGGCTTCAATCATCGCCCGGATGCGCTGATCGGTCAGAAGGACTCTCAGAGGCCGCGGCGTAAGCGGATGCATCCTCATGTTTCTGTCAATCGAGCGCGTCGCGCCCTGGTCCACTGGCACGTCCGTACTTTCCGTGGTGATGTATGCCCATTCTGGCGGCGTGAACCCGAGAATGGTGCGGAAGACGATAAAGGAGATCGGCGCTTCGGCGACGGCGGACTCTACCGTCGCAGGCGTAACGGTTTCGAAATCGCCTGTTGCGCGTTTTAGCGCCTGATATCCGCGCTCGAATGTCGCGTAGTCGATAAAGCCCTCGCCGCGCGGCATCTCCAGAAAGCTCGACTTCAGCTCCGCAAAAACTTCATCAACAAGTGGATCGAACGAAAGTGAGGGATCCTCGTAGTCGGCATCAAAACGCAACGGCATTGGCCAATTCCCCCTCTTCCTGCTCGGCGAACAGGCCGCCGACCATGGCGAACTGGGGAACCTTAGCGCCTTCCAACAGCTTGGTCACTCCCTCAACAGTTGCGATTGCGTCCATTGCGTGACGGAAAATCTCCAGCTTTTTCTCTGCCGCCAGGGTCGCATCCCATGACGGCCGGAGTTTCCAGATCGCCATGCGAGTGATGTGCCCGAGCGCGATGCAGCGGATATCCCCCGCTGTCGGCTTCATGCCGGCCGTGCGCAGCTCCGCCAGTTCCTTCGCAAGGATTTCCGCGAGACCGGCCGCATCCTCGAAAAGCCAGTCCCGGGGCGTCGTCCCGGTATCCCGGCATACAAAAAC